>NZ_CP127373.1:0-217499 GCF_030285945.1 Bacillus arachidis
AGGAGATACAAAACCACCAGTGGAACCGCCAATGGATCCGGGAGATACAAAGCCACCGGTAGAACCACCAACAGATCCGGGAGATACGAAACCACCAGTAGAACCGCCAACAAAGCCAGATAAGCCAAAACCACCAGTAGAACCACCAACGGATCCAGAGAAACCAAAGCCACCAGTTGATCCGTCAACGGATCCGAAGAAGTCAAACACAGTGGTATGAGTTAAGGAGCGATAGAAAAGGGGGATATAACATGTTCCAAACAAATGAGATATTGAATGTAAATGAAAATGTAAAGATTGTTGGTCACATTGGTACAGGTAAAACAAAAATTTTGAAAGAACTTGCTACCAAGTTGGATAACGTAGTGGTTTTAGACTTTATTGGCGAGTATGAAGATCTTAAAGAATCGTTTGAAGGAGATAAGTTAGACGTAATAAACCTATGCAATCCGGACTTTCCGAAAGTGAAATTGAGCAAAGAAATCATCGATTTAGTTAAGCAATATGACTTTGTAATAATTGATGAAACATCTTATTTGTTTGCTGAAGAGGTAAATGGATTTGTATCATTTTTACAACAAATGAAAGAAGCGAATACAAAGGTAATAGCAAGTTTTCAAACATTACCACCAATAGAAATTGATATTGAATTTCCTCAATTCATCATGCTTAATCGATGAATATTTTTTAAGTACAAATTAGGATTTTGTTTAGAAAAGATAGTAAGCTGGTTGAATGTTCAACCAGCTCTTTTATTTTCTAAAATAGGAGGGGAACATGAACAGTATAAGTCCAAAACCGTCATTAAAATACAAACTAGCTGAATGGAAAGTACTCATCCCAATGAATGCTTTTTTATTTGGTGGAATCTTTCTTATCGTAAATTTTCTAGGAAATGTCATCGTAGAGCTAGTGAAAACAACCTTTTCTGATTTATTACATCCAAAACCTTTTCATATAGGGATAGAAGATTTATATACCTTTCAACATCCGTTGTTACTTTATTTGGTAATATTCCTGATTGCGAGTGTATGTACTATGCAATTCACCTACAAGATTCGTTCGAGTTTTAAAGATTTAAATCAGAATCAAAAAGATTCTTCTCGTTTTGCAACACTCGATGAAGTAAAACAACAATATCGAGCGATTCCTGAAAAGACCGAACGATATGAAGGAAAAGGCGGTGTGGTCATTTCTAGGTATGATGAAATTTCGCTGAAATCCATTTTACAGCAAGTAAAAAAAGTAATGGAAGCAAAAGGGATTGAAAAGTGGCAAGAAATTAAAAAATTAAAAGAGAGTGCAAAAGCAGGAAAGCTACTTATAGATGATGGCGCTGTTAGTAATTTAATCATCGGGACAACGAGGTCTGGTAAAGGGGAAACCTTTGTATTTCCAACGATTGATGCGTATTCTCGTGCGGAAATACAGCCATCTTTAATCGTGAATGATCCAAAGGGTGAATTGCTAGCGGCATCTAAAAAAACGTTGGAACAACGAGGTTTCCATATTGAAGTTTTAAATTTAGATAAACCTTTAGAGTCCATGAGTTATAACTTGCTTCAACTCATTAAAGATGCCTACAAACAAGGAGATGCAGCGACAGCACAAACACTTTGTAATACATTATCCTACTCTCTTTACTACAATCCAAATGTAAAAGATCCATTTTGGAATAACAGTGCAATGAGTTTATGTAATGCGTTGATTTTAGCAGTTATAGATAAATGTATCCAGGAAAAGACAGAGGATAAAATTTCGATGTATGCCGTTGCAAATATGTTATCGGAGCTTGGTTCAAAAGAAATTGTGATTGATCTGAAAGGAAATACACAAAATGCATTAGATATATATTTTGAAATGCTTCCTGCTGAGAGTGTTGCGAAGATGCAATATGCAACTTCTAGCTTCGCAAAAGGCGGGACAACACGAGGAAGTATCTTTAGTACCACAATGAGCAAACTGTCTATCTTTACTTTTGATGGCATTGCGAAAATGACGTCTCGTAATAGTATCGACTTAAAACGAATTGGCTTTGGGAAAAGCTTGCAAGGAAAAGGGACACCACGGGTACGGGTACAAATTATCTTTCCTGATGGATCGAAAGAAAGTGTTAAAACAGATACAGAAGGGCGTTTTGAACTGAATTTCCAGCAAAATGTAAAAAAAGGTCAGCGTATTCATGTGATGGAGAGTAAAACGAAGAAGAAAATGATTGTAGAGATCCAAACAATCAACAAGGATACAGGTAAAACGACATTCAAAGTTGTCGAAAAACAAGATGGATTACAGATTGATAGCATTGTCATCTTCGAGAAACCGATTGCCGTCTTTATGATTGTTCCAGATTACGATTCTAGTAATCATGTCATTGCTTCTATCTTTATTAGACAGCTATATTTTGTACTCTCCAAATATGCTGGTTTAGCTCGTGGTGGGAAGTGTCATAGAGAAGTAGTGTTTTTGCTGGATGAATTTGGAAATATGCCAGCTATTGATGATATGGGGAATATTGTTACAGTTTGTTTAGGACGAAATATTCGTTTTAACCTCATTGTGCAAGCTCTTCCGCAGTTAAAAATGAAATATGGGGATGCAAGTACAACCATTCAAGATAATTGCGGAAATCAAATTTATATTCAATCGGGTAATAAAGAAACCGCAAAAGAAATATCCGAAAAGTTAGGAAATCAAACAATCAATTCTTTATCTCGAAGTGGGAAAGGGTTGTCGATTGATAAGAGCAAAACGGAAGGAATAGATACAAAACCATTATTAACACCAACGGAGTTAATGAGATTCCAAGAAGGGGAAAGTGCAGTGATACGCTTTATGAAGCGTCGGGATAATAAGTTTGAAAAGATAGAGCCTTTCCCGATTCTGAACCGAGGAAAAACGGTTATGAAATATCGCTGGGAATACTTAGGGGACGACTTTGATACCGATCAATCCATTTTAGATATCGATATTCGTTCTTTACATGAATATGTGAATCCAAGGGATCTCATCATTGATTTCTTCCCAAAACAAGAAGAGGAGCCAACAGAGCAACCGGAAGAGCCAAAACAAATTGTACCAGAATCTGAACCAGAACCTGTGCCTACGCCTTCAGAAGAAGAGCCTGAGGAACCACAATTTGCGAATATTGATGAAGAGATTGAAATTCCTGAAGAAGCATATTCATCAGAACCAGTTCCAGTAACAGAATCAGCTCATGTATTTGAACCACTAACCTTAGAAAATTGGAAACAAAAAACAGCGGAAGAATTCTTTGAAACACATCGTTCCATTTGGAATGTGATTGAAAAGAAATGTATGAGGCAATGGAATAGACCATTAGCGGATATTCAGGCAAGTACAATGGAAAGCTTTATTGATGATTTAAAAATATTAGTGAATACAGGACAAATTGATAAGAATACGTATCGTTTGATTAGTGGAAAATACGGTGAAATTATGGATAGTTTACTAGAAAAAGAAGGTGTAAAGGAGGAAGTGTGATGCAAGTAACCAATTCCTTACAACGAATTTTACAAGTTTACGGGGATCAAGTCATAGCGGGGAGAGAAGTGATGATTGGACTTAGAAATGGCATTGTGGTGTTACAGCCAGGAGGAACCGGTGAGGCACCAATTATCATACGGGTAGATGAAGTGGATGAACATATTGATATGACGATACAAGAAGTATTTGAAGCCTAAGAGAAAGAAGGTGAAACCATGAATGATGAGCAAGTCTTAGAAATACTAAAAACATTTAGTGAGTACTTAGAAATTGGTGGATTTACGAATTATATTCTCCGTTCGATTGGTTGGATGATTATTTTAGGGTTATCGTATCTGGTGGATGCATTAGAAGGAATTACAGATAAAATTTTATTAGTCAAAACGTTATTTGCATCAGAAGAAGTACAATCTTTTGTGCGAGACTTTCAGCCTCTCTTTTATGTGTTATTTGCGTTTTCGCTCATTTATATTGGATACACTTTAATATTCAATCGGAAAACAAATCGTGAACAGATTGCGGTGAATATATTTATCAGTATGGGTGTAATTGTGCTACTAAGTACAGCAATGATGCAAGCGAATAAATTTACAGATCAGGCAATTCATGCAGTAAATCTAAAAGGGGATGGAACTACTAGTGAAAAGATTATAAAAGATGGTCTCACGGATGTAGCACAGTTTGATATAGAAAAGTGGAAAACTACCAAATTAAAAGAACCAAATAAAATTCCACAAGAGAATATCAGACGGATTGATATCCTAGAAAAAATTGATAAAGATTTTAAAATTGATAAAGATACCAAGCTTTCAGAGAATGGACAAAAAATAGTAGAAAAGAAACTGAGCGTTGCACCAGACGGAAAAGAAGTTCTCATAGATTTAAAAAATGGTTGGTTTGATTTTTGGCCAGATAAATATTACCGCTGGGACTGGGATTTCTGGAAAATCGCTCCCTCATTATTTGTAATTGGTATGACATTACTATTTACAGCAATCAAACTTGGGAAATTGTGCTTTGAACTAGCTTTCAGCTACATTCTAGCAAACTTAGTTGCACCAGCGGATGTGGCAAATGGACAAAAAACGAAGCATATCTTGATGAATATTTTAAATGCGTTTCTTATCATGATTATGATTTTCCTTTCATTAAAGCTCTATCTCATTGGTATGAACTATATTCATGAAAATGTAAATGGAATCGCTTATGTCGTGGCTTTAATTTGTTTGAGCCTTGCGGTTGTAGATGGTCCCGTCATTTGTGAACGCCTTTTTGGTATTGATGCAGGACTGAAAAATGGTTGGGGAGTTGTTGCTGGTGGATACGCACTTGGAAAAGGGATTAGTAAAGCAAGCGGCAATATAGCGTCCAAAGCTGGTAACATGTTAAAAGGTGCAGGTAATGGTGCATTGCAAGCAGGTGCAGGTGCCGCAGGTATAGCAAGTGGATATAAAAATGCAGGGAAAACAAGCGGTAGTGAACAAAAAAATCAGAAACAATCCAAAGAACAAAATGGTAAGGAAAATGGAACAGAAAGCAAGGAAAAGCAAAGCGGTGCCGAGGGAGGCGCAACTGGAACTGATAATGCGTCTTTACAAAATGAAATAGATCAATCTAGTTATGGAAAAGAAAATAATCAAGCGTCCCAAGGCGAGGCAGGTAACGGCGCTGTGTCCTTGCAAGATGAAATCAAATCATCCGGTTTTGATAAAGATGCTCAAAATGAAGAACGTGGATCTTCAGCTAATTTAACAAAAAGCACAACAGGAGGAGCGAATGATTCCAAAACGCAAGGGATTACACCTTCTCGAAATAAGAAGAATGCAAGTGAGAATCCAACTCGTGTGAATGGTAATAACGGTGCGCCATTAAGTGTATCAGGCGGATCACAACCAAGTAGTAGCGGAGCGCCATCAAGTGTATCAGGCGGATCACAACCAAGTAGTAGCGGAGCACCATCGAGTGCATCAGGCGGATCACAACCAAGTAGTAGCGGAGCGCCATCGAGTGTATCAGGCGGATCACAACCAAGTAGTAGCGGAGCACCATCAAGCGCACCAGAACCGTCTCAGCCAAGTCATAGCGGAACATCTTCAAGTGGTGAAAGCTCTTCAGGTTCATCTCGTCCAGTAGATACGACACCAAGTTCTACCGAGGATATTCCGGCACCACAAAGAGAAAATCGTACGATTGGTCAATATGCAAAGGATCGTCTCTCTAACGCATTTCATAATTCTCCAACAGTACAACGAACAAGACGTTCTTATCAACTTGGACAAAATACAGGAGAAAGTTTCCGAAACAAACGTCAAAATAAGAGTGGAAATCAAAATGAAAACCCAAATCCAAATCCCCCAAAAAATCGTAGAAAAGATTCATAGGAAAAACAATATAAGCATACAAAGAATGCTTATTTTTTTCGTCTTAAAAGGAGGAAATGAAAATGGCAAACTATCGTATTCCAAAAGAAATACGAACGGAATTGAAAATCAACAAAGTGTTATATCTTTTTGATCTCTTGTTCATTATAGGGCTTGTGGTTTTCACCATGACGACTAAGCCCTTGGTTCATCCGATGTTTCAAATTCCCTATTATATTTTTATGTTGATTGTAGGTGTCCTTTTAATTGTTCGTCCCAACACAAACCCGCAAAAACGGATGTTTGAGGTACTGTTTATTATGTTAGCTCGAAAACGCTCTACGTATTGTGCAATTGACCAGGAACAAGACTAAAGGAGGAAATGAAATGGCATTATTCAATGAAAAAGAAATGAATAACGGGGTAGGAAAGAAGAGCGAAGCCAAGCCGTCCCCGCAATTGCCAAAGCAAGAAAAAAAGCCGGGGGAAGTCGTAAAAATCAAAGGATTTCAAGAAAAAAAAGAAGCACAACCAACGGTTGCTCCTTTGAGAGAAGAAGAAATGCCAGTAAAGAAAAAGAAGAAAAACTTGATGCAACATCTTGGAAAAAAGAAAAAAGATGTTATGAAAAAAACAGCGAAGATTGACGAGGATTCGGGAAGCAAAGGGAAGACGGAAAAAGAGAAAAAAGGAAAAAAAGCCAAAAAGAAAGAAAAGCCACCTCATATCAAAAAGAGTATTGCTGAGGTGATACCGATTATTGATATGACGGAATCGGGTGTTTTTGAATTTCGAGAAGAACAAGGTTTTGTAGATATCTTACAGATCCAGGGTACAGATATTTATTCCATGAACGAGGAAGAAGCAGAATATGCGATTTATCATCTTGCACATTATTATCAATCCTACCAAGAGTCTATCAAAATTGTATCTATGAATTTTCCAGTTTCTACAGAACTACAACAACGTTTTCTACTGAAGAAAATTGAAACATGTCAGAATCCCTTATACGAACGCTTTCTCGTACAAAAATTGAAAGAACTTCAGTATTTAGAGTGGGGGCGCACAAACCGGGAGTACTTTTTATTCGTGTATGGTGAGAACGAATTTGTTGTGAAAGAACGAGTGGAATCGTCAAAACGATACTTGCAACGATGCATCCCATTGTTAGAGATGGAAGAGGAAAAGAAGATAGAAATTTTATATAAATTGCATAATCAAAATTCAAAAATTGGTACGAAAAAATAAGAAGAGGTGATGAATGTGTCTGTACTGAATTTTTTAAAGAGAAAGCAAAAGAAAGAAGAGAAAAAAGAAAAGAAACTAATCAATAAGGAATTCGTTGCCCAGATTCAACCGCAAGGGGGCATTCAATTTAAAGAAGTATATGTTCAAGGTGGAGATGGATTACAAACTTGCATTCATGTATACGGGTATCAGACAACGGTAAATGACTTTTGGCAAGAGCCTATTATGAATATGCCAAATGTCATTACAACGCTTGATATTATCAGTGATAGCAGAAAAGTCGTGATTGAATCGATTAATAAATCAATGGCAGAACAAAGCGTTCGACATGCGAACGCTAAAGATAATGTTGAACGGATTGAGGCAGAACAACAGTTTAGTGAGTTAGAAACGTTATATCAACAAGTATCAAAAGGAGAGGTGTTGAAGCGAGTACATTTACGCATTTATATTTCAGCACGAACGATGGCAGAATTAGAAAAACAAGCAAAGGAAGTTATGGAAACACTTGAATCTTACAACTTTAGAGGTGCGATATTCCTAAATGAACAAGAATATGAATGGGCATCCCTTACATCAAGCTTTGAGATGCAAAAGAAATATATTAATAAACGAAATGGGAAAGAAATACCAGCTCTTTCTTTAGCTGGAGGGTTCCCATTTCACTTTACATTTCTAAATGATCCATATGGTATTTATTATGGCACAACCAAAACAAAGGGGAGTGTCATTTTTGATTTGTTCCATAAAGATAAACAACGAAAAAGTTATAACGGTGTTGTAATTGGTAAAATGGGAGCCGGCAAGTCAACCTTATTGAAAAAAATCATGAGTGATAATGCAATGAAGGGATATAAGATTCGTGGGTTTGATATTACAGGTGAGTTTGAAGATATTGTGCGAGAATATAACGGGAAGCAAATTGCATTAGATGGATCGCAAGGGCAAATTAATCCACTCCAAGTATATAAAACGGCTAAAACAGAAGAAGGCTCGTTTACTCAACATCTATCCAAACTCAGTATCTTTTATCGTTTTATTGCACCAGAAGCAAAGGATGATGAAATTAAAGAGTATGAGAATTTACTTCGTAAATTATATGTACAAAAAAAGTTATGGAATGATGAAAAGGATGCTATCAATCATATTACAAGTTTACCAGCTAAGGCGTATCCAATTTTTTCTCATTACATTGACCTTGTGCAGAAAGAATTATATGAAGATGTAAATACAGGAAAACATCGTGCAAACGTGAGTGATTCGCGTGCCAAACGATTAGAGTTAATTCTCTTAAATATCACCAATTTAGTTGATACTTACGGACATATGTTTAATGGTGTATCGACGATAGACGATTTCTCAAAAGAGCAAATCGTCTTTTTTTCATTGCGTCATTTGATGAGTTTAAAACCAGAAATTCGGCAAGCACAGATTTTCAATGTGATGAACTTGATGTGGGATGAGATGTTAGAAAACGGAATGCCGCAGTGGAAAGCATTTGATAGAAAAGAAATACAATTTGAAGATGTGATTCGTTATCTCATTATCATGGATGAAGCCCATCATTTGATTAATACGAGTGAACGAAGTCAACATGCAGTGGAGTTTACAACCAAGTTTGCTCGTGAAGCTCGGAAGTATTTTGCAGGCATTGTATTTGCGAGTCATTCGATTCGTGACTTTGTTCCAGAGGATGCTAGTTTAGCAGCGGTAGAAGAAATTAAGAAGCTATTCGAACTCACGCAATACAAATTCATTATGCAACAAGATAGCAACAACCTAGATATGTTACGGCGGGTGTTTGCGGGACAGATCAGTACAAGTGAACTGAATGAAATACCGTTTTTACCAACAGGAGATGTTCTCTTATGCATCAGTGCTGTGAAGAACATTTTGTTTAAAGTCGATGTAACAGAAGAAGAGTTAGCGTTGTTTGGAGGAGGGGCATAATTCATGCATCTTGTACTGAAGATTATTCCGAAAAAGTGGCTCATTATGATTGCTCTGAGTCTACTTTTTCTCCTTGGAACGATTCTTTTAGGAGCTACAATGACACTCATTGGCGGAATGGAGGGTAATAAAAAGCAAGGGGATATTACGTATCCACAAGGAGGCATAGGGACAGCGAATGTTTCGGCTGAAGTATTGAAATGGGAACCGACAGTTCGAAAGTATGCACAGCAATTTGGTGTAGAAGGGTTTGTTCCCTTGATGTTAGCTCAGATGCAACAAGAAAGTGGTGGACGTGGACTCGATCCGATGCAATCTTCTGAAGGAGCATTTAATACTAAGTACTGTAAAGGGCCCAATTGTATTACGGATCCTGATTACTCCATTTGGGCTGGAGTACAAGAATTTAAACATGCGATTGAGCGAGCTGGTGTTACGGGACCAGGTGATATGGATCATATAAAAACCGCTTTACAGGCGTATAACTTTGGAACAGGATTCTTCGATTTCATTGCAAAACATGGAGGTAAATATACAAAAGAATTAGCCATTCAATTCTCCGCAGAGCAATATCAAAAAGAAAAACATACGGGTAAGTATCGTTGTGTAAGACCTGAAATGATTCCTTACGGCGCATGTTATGGCGACGCGCTCTATGTTGATGCGGTATTGAAATATTATACGCCTGGTGTGCCAGTTAATGGCGGTGGAGGAGGTGTAGGAGGCGGTTCCTCTGGTTCACAAGTTGCCGATGTAGGTCGTCAATGGATTGGACGTTCTACCTATGTATTTGGTGGTGGACGTAACACAAATGACATTGCAAGAGGCATTTTTGATTGTAGTAGTTTTGTACGCTGGGCATTCGAACAGGTAGGAATGAATGTAAGTCCAATGGGAGCTGTAAGTACAGAAACCTTAAATAAAATAGGTACACAAATTTCACCAATGGAAATGAAAGCTGGTGATGTTATTTTCTTTGATACGTATAAACATGACGGTCATGTCGGGATTGTCATTGACCAAAATACTTTCATTGGTTGTCAAACAAATAAAGGAGTTTCCATAGAGAATTTATCGAATCCATATTGGAAAAAAGTCTTTAGCGGTCATGTCAGACGCTATTAAAATGAAATTCATTCTAAGATGAAAAGGAGGAATAAAATGCATTTTGATAGAGAAATCATTTTACATGATGTGAAAAGAATCTGGAAAATATGTAGTCTTTTTTTGAAGGCATATGTATGGTGTGTTGTATTTGTTATGTTTTTGTATTTTACTCATCAAGCGCAAATTCAATTGCCCTTCATCTCTTCATGGCAAGAAGGTGTAGCGCTATCCAATAATAGAACAGCAATTGTTGATACTTTTTATTTTGCTGTCGTTGTTAGCATAATGACTATATGGGGCATTCAATTTATTTTTATGCCCAGAAGATACTATAGGATGAAAAACCTTGTTTTTTTAAAACACAAGAGACATTAAAAATAGAATTGATGATCTTGTTAAGGAGGCGGAAAGCATGAGTGAGTCAAATGAAAAAGATAAAAGAAAAGTCTGGTTTGTAGCGCTTGCGATTGTCATTGCAGGCGTTACTTTTTTGAATATCTTTTTGTATTATCGCAACGATGAGACGGGTGATGTAAAGCAATTAAACGTTCGTAACCAGGTGTTACAAACTGAAAATGAAGAACTGAAAAAGAAGGTGAAAGAAACTCTTCCTTCGGAACAGGAACAAGAACGACAATCGTATCTTTCGGCAGTAGAGACGTTTATTCAGTTATCCTTTCATCGAGAAAAACAAGGGTATGAGGAACGAAGAGAACAAGCAAAAAAATTAATGAAGGATGAAGTGTTTCAGCTCTTTTATCCAACGGATACATTCGAAATGGGGGACACATACGTATCTAAGCCATCTGATATGAAGTTATACTTACAAGCTTATAAGATTGGTGTTTCTCAGGTAGAAGTGATCGCAGAATTTCAAAATACCGTGACGATTGGTGCGAATGGAACAACAGATAAAACGAAAAATGTGATGAAAGTAACCGTGCAAAAAAATCAAGAGAGTTGGCAAGTAACCAATGTAGAAGAACTAGCGGTTCAGATCATTCCATCTTAAAAAAGTGAGGTGTTGAGTAAATGGAAGTTGTAAATAATGGTGTGAATTTAAGACGTGAAAAATCATGGATATATGGCTTGATTGTAGGGTTTATGTTTTTTGGTTTTTTTGGCTTTTTTACTTCGAAATTATATTTACCCTATGAAGAACCAGTCTATCATACAGAGCTGAAAAAGTCGGTCACGTTATTTGGAAATCGAACCATGACGATAGAGAAAAGAGCGTATGATCCAGCTTCTCATACAATAGAAATGTTTCTTCATGTAGAGGGAGGAGATGGAGAAAAGTATCAGTTTCAAGCACAAGAAAAAGCAAATCCGAATCTTCAGCTACCAGTAAAAGTGGTGTACCAAGATGATGAAAATATGGTTGTACAAGTGAAAGAACTATCTCCAAAATGGCAAGCAGTTGCGCTCGATGTATTCGAAAAAAATAATCAAGATGTGACGCTAGAAACGAATAAAGAAGAAAACGGAACTTCAAAAGAAGATGAAAAACAAACATTCTTAAAATCCTTCTTCTCCGACCAAAAGAAAACAGAGATAGAAGAGGGCATTTCACAAAAAAGTAAAGGTTCTTATGCGAAAGTGTTTATCGGTATGGAACAAAAAATCTTAAAAGATAAAGTAAAACAGTACGATGAAGTCATGAAGCAAGAAATCTCTAAACAAACAGAGTGGCAAAAGCAAATCACAGAATGGAAGAACGATTCTAAGTACCAAACGGAAACAGAAAAAATGGAAACAGATGCGAAAATCAACTCAAAAGAAACAAATATTAGCCAGTCAAAAGAAAAGGTTGAACTATACAAATGGGAGCAAGGTCAAGTGAAAGAAAAGATTAAAAAATTAGATGAGAAAGCAAAAGATGTAGAGCGTTTATGAAAAAAGTTGGGTCGACCATGACTCGACTTTCTTTATTTATGACTCCACCTCGAGTCAACCTATGCAGAAAAGTGGGTCGACCGTGACTCAACTAAAGGGGAATTTGAGTCGACCCCGACTCGACTTTTCGGAGTTCTTCTTGTTCCCATGGTTTCGCTAGGCTTTGCCTAGCTTCACACCCTAGGTGGGAACAAAAACCCCTTATGCTCTTCTCACTATTTTTAGTGGAGATCCCAAATTTGGAGGAGGAAATGAAAATGGAGATAAGAGTTCGAAATATGAACCCCATTGCGGTAAAACGAATTGATGAAATTGCAAAGGCAAAAGGACTTTCAAGAGATAAATTCTTACGGGGGCAACTTGAAACATTAGCATTCTATCGTGAACAACAAAATCGTGAATTGTATCTTCAACAGTTGCTGGAAAAAAATATCTATGCGATGGAAAGTTGTTTTGAAGCTGTAAAAGAAATGAATGCTTTTTTACAAATGATGACGCAGGATGTTGAGGCATGAGCCAATCAACAAGTCCTTCACAAGCAACGGTGACGCCTGGTGTGGTGACAGTGTCTCGTTTTGTTACGGCGGATGGAAAAACATTTCAGGATTATGTGGAGTACGTTGACCGAGAAGATGCGAAAAGAGAAGGGGAAGCACATGAGAAAATGTTTTCTTTGTATCAGGATTATATGGGAGATTCAGAGAAGACATCTTCTCTCTTCACAGAGCATAATAACGGTTTAAAGGAAAATGAAAAGAAAGACCTAAAAAAGATGTTTCAGCTCGCTCAAAAGAATAGAAGTATTATGTGGCAGGATGTCATCACCTTTGATAATGATTGGCTCGCTGAACATGGCGTGTATGATCCTAGAACACGTACTG
Source organism: Bacillus arachidis (assembly GCF_030285945.1). NCBI lineage: Bacteria > Bacillati > Bacillota > Bacilli > Caryophanales > Bacillaceae > Bacillus > Bacillus arachidis. Next base: position 12,947 of record NZ_CP127373.1, read on the forward strand.
TAGATGAAACAAAATTGATGGATGTTACCCGATTAGCGATGAAAGAAATGTTAAAAAGAGAAAAGTTAGAACATACAGCGATTTGGTCAGGAGCGATTCATTTTAATACAGATAATCTTCATATTCATGTCGCAACTGTTGAGCCATTTCCAACGAGAGATCGAGGGAAGCGAAAACAAAAAACATTGGATGCGATGAAAGGAAAAGTGGTTCAAAATATTATGGATCGTGGTCAGGAACAAAAACAGATTAATGATTTGATTCGAAAGAATATGGTTGCAAAAAAGAAAGATGATTCCACATTCACATGGCGCAATCGAGAACTAAAACCATTATTCCAGTTTATTTATAAACGTTTACCAGAAGACAAAAGGCAATGGCAATACAGTTACAATACATTGCGGCCACTCCGTCCTCATCTTGATGCATTAACACAAAAATATATCGAGAAGCACCATAAAGAAGATTATAAACAGTTTCTTCAAAAGTTAGATAAAGAAGTAGATGTATTAAAGAGAGCATATGGAGAAGGCTCTGGTGATAAGAAACGATATGAAAATTATAAGGAAAATAAAATAGAAGAGCTTCACAAGCGAATGGGAAATGCGTTTTTACAAGAGATGAAAGCATACGATAAAGAACGACAGCGCATTAATAAAATGTTAGACCAGAAGCCTAGGGAGCGAAAGAACTTTCAGCAAAATGTTTCTATGCAGTATGCACTTAGGAAAATGGAAGGTGCGTTCAAAAGTGAATATGAAAGTTGGAAAAACCAACGTTACTATGAACGTCTTCAGAGAGAAATTCAACAACAAAATGAGAGGGGATATGAACGATGAAAGAGAACGAAGTAAAGCGGGTATTTACGATTGATGAGGAAACAGATCATTACTTTAGGGCTTATATGGAAGAACATCAAATTCGCTATAACGGAGTAGCACTAGCAAAAATGTGTAGAGATCATGAGCAAGCAAAACAGCAAGAATGGTCGCTTCGATATATTACAGAAGTCGTGACAAAGCACCTTCATGAGGTGTTGAAAGAAGAGCTTACAAAAATCCGACTTGGTACGAATAGTGCTGATAAAAATACACAAATGTTAATTGAGTTTATGAATGGCATTTATGAGCATGAACAGTATCAAGGAGTTTGTACAACTGATATTGCAGAAACAGAAGCAACCAAACATATAAGGGAGGTAGTAGAGGAAAGAATTGCACATAAAAGACAAAAGAAGATGGATTATCAAGCTTCGAAAGGGCAAACAAAAGAAGTGTTTGTTCCAATTGAGGAGGTGAACCTATAGAGCTACTTGAAAAATTTGTGAGAAAGAAATATCAATACAATGAAAAGGAAAAGGGGAAAAAGAAATGTTACTATTTCATGAAGATATTGAACTTGGAATTATAAAATCTATTGGCGAAAGAGAAGTTACTTTTCATGTCGCAAATCGAGAAGTTACAATCCCATTAACAGAAGAGGAAGAACAAGAGTTATTTGATTATATTGAGCTTCCAGAAAATGATTTACTTATTCCCATCAACATGAAAACTCATAAAATATGTGTTCCAACAGATTTAGAAACCTGGAATGAAGAAACGATGGATGAACTGATTGAAGCTTCTTCAAAGGGAGCGGAAAACAATGCGTAAAAAGCGTTCTCCTGTTTCATTTGAAGAGAAAAAACAAAAGGTAGTGGCACTAACAAAAAAGATGGAAAAGAGCATAGAAGGTTATTTTCGGTCACCAGAAGATTTAAAAGAATACTTATTATTTATGGCAAAGTTTTATCGCTATTCACCATCCAATATTGCATTAATACAGAATCAATTTGAGGGATCCAGAGCTGTGGGTTCCTTTTCTTTTTGGAAAGAAAAAGGATTTTCGGTTAATAAAGGTGAGAAAGGAATACAGATCCTTGTTCCGAACCAAACAGCAGCAAAATTTAAAGACAAAGCCGGCACTTGGAAACCAGTTGCAAAAGCAAGTGAAGAAGAGAAAAAACAGATTGAATCTAAAAAGGTAGAAGTCAAACCAGGTCGTTTATATTTCTCTGTCGGTTATGTGTTTGATGTGTCCCAGACGAACGCAAAAGCTGAGGATTTACCCCGCATCTTTCCGAATCGTTGGCTAGAAGGAAGCGTAGGAGATTACAAGAGTTTGTACAAAGGAATGGAAGCTGTTGCGGAAAAAAACGGTGTGAAAATTATCGAACCAAAAGGAGAGCTTGGTGCCGCAAAGGGTGTCAGTTACACCTTAACAAAAGAAGTTGCCTTGAATCCAAGGAATAGTGAATTGCAAAATGTAAAAACGTTACTTCATGAATTAGCTCATGCAAAACTCCATACAGTAGAAACACACATGAATTACACAGCTCCCGAAAAAGAGTTTCAAGCTGAAATGACAGCTTATACGGTTGCTTCCTACTTTGGAATTGATACAAGCGAGTATTCGTTAGGATACTTAGCAAACTGGACGCAAGGGAAAGAGTTAAAAGATAAATCCAAATTGCTAAAAGAAGTACATGAAACGTCTGTGGAATTTATTGAAACAATTGAAAGTACTATAGATAAAGAAATCAAGAATACAAGGGGAAAAGAGGTAGATAGTATGGAAAAAACAGAGAAAGCACATTTGATTACAATCGAAGTATTGCGTAAAGATGTGCAAGATATCTATGGTGGAAAAATACACATGATGGATGCTTTTACTAAAGAGATTACTGACATACCAATACGGAAGGAAGAAGAACCAAATCAAGAAGGTTTATCTGTATCTTTAACCGAAAAAAACGGTAGTGTAAAAGATGTTCACTTAAATAAAATTTTGCAACCAGATTTATATGAGACAGTCCATAACTCTGTTTTTGATGGGAAAGGAAGTTCGTTTGTTGTACATCAAAAAGATGCACAGATTGATTTAAATGATCTAGTCAAAATAGCAATATATGATAAATGGGTACAAAGAGAAGTAGATTTTGTCGGTAAAGCTGAGGATCAAAAAAAGTTAACGTTTAGTGAAAAAGAAGTAGAGTTATATAAAGAAATGAAACAGGAAGGTTACGCACCAATTGAGTCATTAGAACAAAAGTTACAACCACTTCCTCATACAGCTAAACATGTTACAGCTTCGATGGAGAAAGAATTAAGTGGAAAATATGAGGATTTTAAGCGAGCACAATCTCATGAAACAATAAACGATATTGATAGTATTATTCATCGTGTACAAGTGGAAGAACGTTATTTTGCAACGAAACATGTAGCAATTGATAATGAGCTTATTACCCAAGAATCTGTTAATCAATTAGAAAGTAAAGTACAAGAAAAGTTGAACAAAGAAGGAGTTACAGTTACGAAGCAGACCGAATCGAAAGTGGCTGATCAGCAAAAACAGTTTGAACCATTCTCGAACTTTGCACAATTTCAAAATGTAGCGAAGAAAAAGAAACAAGAGGTGGAACTGGAACGGTAAATGATTTGCTTATACAACTGAATGAAGAAAAACTGTCATCACTTATCGTTCAAAACGGAAAGTGATTTTTTTTATTTAAAGGAGGAAGATAAAAATGAGTATACAAGAACAGGTTAAACAAGAAAATGTAAAACATGCACTATATGAGTATGCGATGAATACGGCTGGAAATGAAAAAGGGAGGTTCCCAAAAGAGAATATGCAGGAGGTGAGAAGAGGTGTCGAGCCAGATGTGACTCGGTTGTCGTTACCTTCTGTTACAAGCGCAATGGACTGGGGACAAGGAGATATCACAATTGATGTTCATCATGATACAGGGAAAGTGAGAGTATATGAACAAGAAATAGATGGTGAGAATTGGTCAAATTCTTCTCTTCGACTTACAGGAGAAAAGCTGTTGTCTGATGTGATGAAAGAACAGGAAGAAAAACCGCAAAGAACACATCAAATTGTAAAAAATATACCGAAAGAATTAGAAACTCGTTACCGAGCATTTGTAGAAGCTAAAAGACAAGAAGATGAATACAATACAGACAGTATGTTGAGAGTGATGCATAAAGAAGACAAATATACGACATTACGGAAAACAGCGATTGAACAAGGAGTAATGAGTGAATCATCCATTCAAAGGATGGAAGATAAGGTAGAACAGTCTTTTGAACCCCTAGAGCGATTAGAGGTAAAAGATAAGGTGATGTTACCAAAAGAAAATCCAAAAGAGTCATATAAACAATCATATAAGGAACAAGTGCTAGAAGAGATTGCTCCTTCTCAGGAGGAGGAACGATATAAAGAGCAGTATAAGGCTGAAGTATTGGCGATGCTGGGAATTGATAAAGGAAAATCATCTGATGCCAAAAAACAGGTATCAAAAGAAGAAAAAAAGGAAGCTCGTCCAGAGCAACAAGAAGAAAAGTATACGAAAAGTCGGGAAGAGCGTGTCAAAGAAATGAAAGAGTTCGAGAAAACACATTCTTATCCTGAAGTATACCGGTTGAAAAAGGAAGCTCTTCAGGAGTTAAAGGGAATGAACCTAACAGATTTCCAGCGGGAAAAGTTAGTAAATATTGAAAAAGCCCTAGATCAAGAAAAACAGGAATATGATAAAAATAATAAAAAAGAGTCTAGTCAGGAGAAAGAACCGAAGAGCCAAAATAAATTCGCACAGCTTTTTCATCGCTTTAAAGGTGTGCAAAAGAACGAGCAGCCAAAAGAGGCGGAAATGGATCATGCTAGATAAATATAGATTGAGGAGAGTACTGTGAAACAGTGCTCTTCTTCTTTTTCAAAGCGAAAGGAGAGAAAGGAATGGTAAATATCGTTGAGATTGTAGACATCGACTATACGGGTGTATGGGCAGAAACGAAAAATGCAGAAGAATTAATCTTTATTTCTTTTCCAAAGGAAAAAGTTCAAATGGCACGTAAAATATTGTCAGAGAAAAAACAAATGTATGTGTTCTTACAGAAAGACTGGGAATGGAGAAAGATGTCATGAATCCATGGTTATTTGCTGGCTGTATGTTACTTGTGACTGTGGCAATGAACATTTGTATATGGGCAGTACAATGCGTGATAAAACGGTTTAAAGTACGAAAAATGAGACGTCAAAATTAGAGACTTACATACATGAGGAGGAATCAATGATGGGAAAGACATTATTTATTGCGGAAAAGCCGAAAGTTGCATACGAATTATTGAAATCACCACGTTTTCGAAATGCAGAGAAGCATATGGGAAGTAAGCCGTACTTTGGTTACTTTGAAAATCAAAAATATATTATTAGTTGGTGTTCTGGTCATTTATTAGAGCTGAAGAATCCAGAAGAAATAGATGAGAAATATAAAGAATTTACATTTGAACATTTGCCTCTTTTGTTAGAGCCGGAATACAAAGTGAAGCCAGATTATATCGAACAAATCAATATTTTAGTAGATCTGTTGCAACGTCAGGATGTAGATCATGTGGTCAACGCTTGTGATGGAGATCGTGAGGGCGAGCTTATTTACCGTGAAATGTATGAATATGCGGGTGTAAATAAACGACAATCTCGCCTCTGGCTTGCTTCTTATGAGCCAGCAGAATTAGAGGCAGGATTAAATCGATTAGAGCCAGGGGAACACTATGACGGACTTGCAAATTCCGCAAAAGCAAGGCAATATCTGGACTATCTTCTCGGAATCAATGTGACAAGAGGATGTACAACAAAACTTGCTAAAAATCAGTTTTTATTGGCAACAGGACGTGTACAAATGTGCCTGTTACATGAAATTTGGCAACGTGAGGTAGCGATAGAGAATTATAGGGAACAAACCTACTATAACTTGAAGCTCATCACAGATAACGGGTTAGAGGCAGTTATGAAGACAGAAGACCAGTTATTAGATCCAGCTCCTTTACAAAGGCTTGGGACAAAATTAATTGGTACAGACTTAACGGTAACAGAATTTAAAGAGAGTACCAGAAAAAAGAAACCAAAGTTATTATATAACCTTACAGACTTGTATAAAGATGCTCACGCAAAATTAAAGGTAAGTGCAGAAACCGCAAAAAAACATATTCAGAGTTTATATGAAGAAGGTTGGATTTCTTATCCTCGTTCATCGTCCAGGCATTTACCAACGGAAAAGGTAGGAAGAGTACAAGAAGTATTCCAAGCCTTACAGTCTACGAATTATGCGGATCTGGTTCAACTCGTAGATACGCATACCATTACAGAAAAACATGCCACATTTAACGATGAGCTTGTAGATAGTCACTTTGCCATCATCCCGACAACAAAACTATATGACGGGACCAATAGAAAACCATTAGAAATTCAATTATATGACCTCATTGTGAAACGGTTTATTGGAAACTTTATGCCACCGGCTGTTTATTTGGTACGTGAGGCACTTTTTATGGACATTGATGAAAACATATACAGTACGAAAGAGAAGGTTTTGCAGGAAAAGGGATTTTTAAGCGTATTTCATGAGGACATGGAAGAAGGTTCTGTGGAAAGCTTTCAAATCCCTTTTTTATATGAAGGAGACTCATTCCAAATCGTAAAACATGACTTAATTCAGTCGAAAACAAAGAAACCAGCATTCCACACAGAAAGCTCCATTCTAACGTTTATGGAGACCGCCGGTCGTAAATTAGATGATGACCATTTAAAAGAGTTAATGAAAGGAAAGAGAATTGGAACAGTCGCAACAGAAGAGACTTTTATTCCAAAACTCGCAATGAGAAATTACATCACAGTTACCAATGGCCAAATTCGTACTACGAAAATTGGTCGTGCATTTGTAGGAAAATTTCCGATAGATGAAATCAAGAATCCAGCTTATACGGCTGAAATGGAAGGGATGATTCATATGATCGAAAAGAAAGAAATGCCATACAGTGAGTTTGTGGAAAATACAAATACTTTTGTGAAAGATACGGTTGCGAAGCTGGGAGAAATAGAAGAAAAGGTAGCGGATGAAATGATTTTGAATTGGAATCAACAAATTGAAGTATGCCGTTGTCCATGTAAAAAGGGGAAAATCCTTCATAAAGGAAACTTCTATGGGTGCAGTAACTATCCTGAGTGTGAAATCCGTATGCCAAAGAAAATTAAAGAAAAAGCGATTCCTGAAGCACAAATAAAAAAGCTATTTGAAAGCAAGAAAACGGATCTGTTAAAAGGTTTTAAATCCGGTGAGAAAGAGTTTTCGGCGTATTTAGTATTCCGAGAAGGCAAAGTACAATTCCAGTTTCCAACGACAGAGGAGCTGTCTCTTGGTAAGTGTCCAGCTTGTAAAAAAGGGGATATTCTTCACCGAAAAACATTTTTTGGGTGCACAGAATATAAAAATGGTTGTAAGTTCATGTTGCCAGCAAAAATCAAGGAAAAAGCGATCCCTCCTTCACAACTGAAAAAGATTTTGAAGGGGCAATGTTCAGACTTCATTCAAGGGTTCAAAGGAGAAAAAGGTGAATTTACAGCGGCACTCTATTTGGATAAGGAGGGGCTAAAGTTTCGTTTTCCAACACTTGAAGATCGTACACTAGGGAAATGTCCGTTATGCAAGAGCCGAGTGATTGTAGGGAAATCAAATTACTTATGCGAGCAATATAAAAAGACTTGTGAATTCATTATTCCAGGGGTCGTGTCTGGAAAGAAAATTAGTAGTAACAATGTGATCAAAATATTAGAAAAGAATATGACCGATCAAATCAAAGGATTTGAGTCCAAAAATAATGGGAAGAAATTTGATGCTCGTTTATCCTACAGTACGCAAGAGAAACGAGTAAAATTCTTATTTGGAAAATAAACGATGTTGAGAACTGATACAAACAGTTCTTTTTTTTATTCTTAAAACTATGCACAACAAGGGGGGCTAACATGACATATCGACTAGCAGAGGAGGAAGTCATGAAAGCAAAAGATGTAGATCTGTTGTCGTATCTAGAAGCCAAAGGGGAGAAATTTCAAAAGGAGGGCAGTTATTATCGCCATACAGAGCATGACAGCTTGATTATTCGAGAGAATATGTTTGCATGGAATAGCCGGGGAGAGAAAGGATACGGGGCGATTAGCTTTGCTAGAATGTACTATGGTATGTCGTTTCAAGAAGCAGTTCGAGACGTGAATCTTGGTGATTATCCTACTTTTACATCTTCTAAAGAAGAAGAAGCAAAACAAGATGAACCATTTCGTTATCCAGGACACTTAGAAGCCCAGGATAAACAAGCTATTAAGCGCTATTTAACTGATGAACGGAAAATTGATGCTCGTTTAGTAAATTGGTTGATTAGGCAGGATTTGATAGCCCAGGATAAAAAGAAAAATGTTGTGTTCAAATGGCGAGAACAAGGTGGAACAGGAAATGTAGTAGGTGCGGAGCGTCAAGGGACAGTTAAGATGGAAAATAAGCGAGGTTCTTTTAAACAAATTTTACCGAATGGAAAACCGCATACGGGATTTATGGTGGATGTTGGGAAACCAACATCCATTTATTATTTTGAGAGCCCAATTGACCTTCTTTCGTATTGGACGTTACAACAAAATCGACTACAAAATGCAAGGTTAGTCAGTATGAATGGACTGAAGATGAAAACCGTTTTACGTACATTTAAAGAGGCAAAAGATGAAGGATTTCCCGTGAATCGAATTGTCCTCGCAGTAGATAATGATAAAGCAGGGAAGGAATTTACGGAAAAGATGGGAGCTTTAACGATTACACCTCGTGTACAAATGCATCTACCATCTCAAGAAAAAGATTGGAATGATGTACTGAGGGCAGTCATACAATCAACAGAAAAACAGCAACAGTCACAGATACAACCGCAAGTACAACAAAAGAAACAAGCGGTACGAATACAGAAAAAGGAGATGGAACGAAGTGTCTAATGTAGCAGGGATGCCAGGAATATTACAGCTTTTTTTGTATGGAATGGGTATCTATATTATCTTTCATATGTTGAATTGGGGATACAGAAAAATACGTGATATTCGAATTCTAAAAAGAATGGCAAAGTCGGGTATTCGTATTATAGATAAAATGGATGGACATCAGTTTGAGGTGTATCTAAAGGCTCTCTTTCGAGAACTTAGGTACCGTCCAGAGGTCACAAAACGTTCCTGTGACTACGGAGTTGACGTCGTATTAAAAGGAAAAAACCGTATTGTGATCCAGGCAAAACGATATGGGATAAAGAATCGAGTGGGGATCCGAGCTGTACAAGAAGTATATGCAGGGAAAGCGTATTATAAGGCAGATGAAGCATGGATTGTAACCAATAGTTTTTATACAAAACAAGCGAAAGAATTAGCGGAAGCATGTCATGTAAAACTAATAGATCGAGTTGAGCTTCAAAAATTGATTAACAAAGTAAATCCAGAGTATTCGGCTGAAGATGTATTTCACGGTGTAGATCTAGCAGAACGGAAATGCCCAGTGTGTAAGAATCATTTAGTCGTTAGAGATTCAAATAAAACTGAAAACAAGTTTTTTGGATGTTCCCAATATCCGATATGTACACATACAGAATCAATTCATAATTGAGCTGTGATGAAAATCCGGCTCTTTTGTTATTTTTAGGGATTTTTGTTTAAAAAATCATATTTCCATCAAATAACGGCTTCTCATATTGTCCTGTAGCGAATATTTAATAAGTATTGAGTGTCATAAGACCTAAATGGAAATAAATGCGTTAAAAACGGAAATAAGCAGTTTAAAGGGAGTTCAGGTTAATTTTGAGAATTTTTTATAATATGTTTGAAAATTACATAAAATAACCTTGTAAGGTTGGTAAGTTTGTTATATTATAACCTTATAAGGTTAATATCTGAGGAAAAGGAGTGAGAATATTGGAGAATACAGTAAAAGAAATCATTGATGATTTACAGTATCTGTTCAGGAATGGAGAAGTTGGCATGGAAGCAAGTAATCCGGCATACTATCAGAAGTTTTGCAAAGTACTGGATGCAACAGAAATGAACTATGATTTACACATTCATGAATATGACGCGGCTTCCCTAGTCGTTAAATTGGTGTGAAATACGAACGTTACAAGGGGTTATTCACTTGAAGTATAAAAAGGGAATGGGGAGGAAAAGGATATGAAAATTGGTACATCTGAATGGCTTTCTCTTAGCAATGATATTAAGATGAGGTTGATTCGTCTGGCTGTCATAGATAATAAATATAAACAAACAAAATAAAAACCCCTTCATTTGCTTAACAGCAAACAAAGGGCTTAGTTAATGAGTGACTGAAGAAGAAGGAAATCTCGACCATTTCCTTCTTTATTTATTGTAACATAAAAGGAAAAGCACAAACAAAGGAGAATTCTCATGAAAGAAATTGATAAATACATGACACCATCTGAAGCAGCTTTTTATTGGAGGATTCCTCGTGAGACAATCAAGAATAAATATAGCCCATCCCTAATGAACGAGAAGCAAATAAATGATTTAGAGCGCATGTTACAAGAAGGCTTAGTGAAGTACTTTTTGCATCCTGAAGGAAAGCGTAAGGAATGGATCATAAGCCGCCAGGCAATGTATGAATGGTTTGGAGAACCCAAAGATAAGTAAGAAGGGATGATAAAAATGAAAGATGAAACATTTTCTCTGTGGGGAGGTTTCAAAAGCATACTTAGCTTGATTATTTGGTTTTGGATCGTTATGTTTTTGATATTTGGGGAAAGCTTGCTACAATAGAATCAAGTCGAATGAGAAACACCCTTAGGCAGCTCTCATGGGTTTATGATCTATGGGGGCTTTATAATTAGAAATTATAATAATTTCACGTACCGCATTTATTAATAAAAAAACATACCCAAACTTAACAAAATCTTCTTAATAAAGTGTTATTTTGATATACATATCCTATTCATAGTAGTAAAATAGGATATGGAAAAGTAGGAATACAATTGACTGGTCGTGGTGCTAATCGCCACGTCATAAAACAATGTATTTGGATATAATCCTCTGTTGTTTTATACTTTTAAGTTTTTCGTATTTTTTATATTTGTTCTTACTAGTTTAAGAGGTAGAATTTTTCCTACTTTTCCTAACTTATCTAAAAGGAATGTCCTACTATGACATATAAATTAAATGTTGACCTGGTACAAAATCCTGAAATCATCAAAGAAAAATTCAAATCACTAAGTAATTTTAACGATGTGGCAAATATACTGGAAATCCCATCTTCTTTCTTACGCCAAATCTTAATAGTTTCAAAGAAGAGCAACTATGGGACTTTCACCATAAAAAAGAAAAGTGGAGATGACAGAAGAATTCATGCTCCTTCTAAAAATTTATTAATAATTCAAAAGAAGTTAACGTCTATCCTCAATCTTGTATATAAAAATCATGATAATTCACATGGTTTTATTAAAGATAGAAGCATAATTACGAATGCCAATAAACATATACGCAAACAATATGTCCTCAACTTTGACTTAGAGGACTTTTTTAATAACATTAACTTTGGTCGTGTCAGAGCAATGTTTATTTACTATTTTAAATTCAATGAAGCTGTAGCAACTATCTTAGCAAATATCTGTTGTCACTATGATGGATTTTTACCACAAGGGGCTCCTACATCACCGATTATTTCTAATATACTTGCAAATAAACTAGATAAAGATCTCACAAGATTGGCAAAAAGACATAGATGCGATTATACCAGATATGCTGATGACATTTCTATCTCTACAAATAAAGATAAGTTTCCTAAAGCAATCGCTCATACTAAAGACAGGAAAACTTACTTATCTTCTGAGATTATTAATATTGTGAAAAACAATGGATTCTTTATAAATGACAAAAAGAGTAGACTACATAGTAAGTCTGAAAATTTATCTGTTACAGGATTAACTGTTAATGAAGGTTTAAACGTTAAAAGAAGCTATATAAGAAGAGTTAGATCAATATTAAATTGCATCGAGCAAAATTTAGATAATTTAGACGAAGCAAAACGGATATTTATTGAAAAATATCCGTTTCGACAAATATCGTACGCACCTGAACCTGATATGTTCGCAATTTTAAAAGGAATGATTACTCATATAGGTCATATTAAGGGTAAAACAAATTCCGTTTATAGGAAATTAGCTATAAGGTATAACGACATAGCTGAGATTATAAGCTATACCGATATAGAAGAGAGTGAAAATATCTCTCCTATAAAATTACCTAGTACAAGAAGACAATTCCAGGAAACAAATACATTTGTTATTGAATCAAGCTTTATTTATAAAAGGGGAGATAACGAAGTATTTGAACCTTGCGGTCAAGGAACAGGGTTCTTACTAAAAGGCATTGGATTAGTCACTAACGCCCATCTTTTCGATAACTTTTTTAAAAAATCAAATGATGGTTATAACATAACAAATTTCTTAATTGAAGTGCATCAATCTAAATATTCAACAAGTACAAAGTACGCGGAATTATTATGGCATGATCGAATTAAGGATATAGCCATCCTACAATTTACAAATGGAAATTTAACAGATCAGGGATTTGATTACAATACATCCATTAAGACAGGGATGGAAATCGAGTTACTGGGTTATCCAGCACACACTCTAGATAATAGTATTAAAATTGAACCTGGAGTAGTTAGACAAGAAAGAAATAACCCAATGCCAGACCGACAAAAGCAAACAAGATTTGAGATAAGCCCACTTATATATAGTGGAAATAGTGGGGGACCAGTTGTAAATAAAGAAAATCAAGTTATAGCAATCGCTACAAGAGGGATAACACAAAATGGTGTTGTACCTAGTGAAGTTGTTCTCATTGGAGATGTTATAACTTTATTTGAAAAACACAACCCGATTCTCACAAAAAAATGTATAAATCAAGGTAAACTATCTCCTACTAAATACAGTCCTGTATTTTAGGTTCGCCTCTAAAAGGGGAACGGCAACGATTCCTTCTTTTTGGAGCCACTCACAAACGTAAAGCAAAGGAGGAGGTAAATCCTTTATCCTCCTCTTTTGCTTAGATTAACTATTTACTTGGTCGCAAGAACTTTAAATCTTTCCAATTAGGGTGTTTTTGCCCATTCCCCGAAAAGGGGGAATAAGACATAAAATACCAATTAATAAACAATCAACGTAACAAAAAGTTAGAAGTTTTATATTGTGACAAATCATTTTTGAGACAGAATTTAGTTACATCTAAATTCAATACGATCCAGTTTAGAATTTAAGAAGAAAAAATGTAACATAAACGTTCGTTTTTGTTACAAATCGAACGAATAAGGCTGTAGCCTAAATAAATCTACACCTGATATGGAATATTTTGTATTAATACCCCTTTTCGGGGGATGGGCAAAGAAACCCATATTACAACTCGTGAGGGTAATTTTTGTTGTCCAATATAGGCATTCCGAATTTCATAAGTATCTCCTGGTTTTATCTGATGCATAATATCTTCAAGGTTAAGTAAAACATATAGGGATTGCTTTTTTACTGTCCCATCCCGAAAAAATTCTGGAGAATCATTTTTTACATATACTCTATTATTTAATTTCAACCGTGAAACATAGAATACACCTCGTTGATCCATCTGGTCTAAATCTTTTAGAGAAAAGTATCCTAAATCTCGAATACATAAATCTCCTGAACGTAAGGTATCTAAACAATCTGTACCAAAGGTTTTATCATTATTTTTACCTGGCCCCATTTGAAAATTGAGGAATTTTCCACTATGTAAATCATACTCTAGCTGAATTTTAATACCGGCTGTTTGTGCACATCCTCCTGAACCAGGATAAATAGGGGCCAAATGATTAGGGACTTGAAAAATAGTAGCATCTAGAATACGTATACGTTGAAAATAAGAAGTATATTGGTTTTCGATTTGAGACGAATCGTTTAGTTGGCTTTTGACTAAAAGAGAAAATATACGCTGTAGAAATAAAACAGCGCATCGGTTAAAACGTTGATTAAGTCCTTCAGGACTCATGAGTGTAGCTGTATTTGCATAAAGTTGACTACATAATCGAGTGAGGGAATCACTTGCTACGTGTTGACTAATCCAAATACATAAAGCGGCCAAATCTCGTGCACCATACTTACTTTTACGTTTTACGAAACCCGTCTCCTGCGCGAGCTGTTGAAGGATGTTTGGAGATAAATATCGCTGTAGTTCTTCAGCGAATAAATGAAACTCATCTTGAATCGATAGAGTCATACAAAACGCCATCCTTTCTGTATATTTCTACAAAAAGAATAGCGTTTTTTTAATTATATGGATACAAATTTATCTTAGCTTGATAGCGATGTGGTACTACTCCTTAAAGAGAAAATTCACTATCAAAATCCGTATGGTTAGTGTTCTGCCCTTCTTTACTAAATGTACATCTACAAATTAGACATTCCCCTTTTCCTGTACTTTATTATGATTCCTTAGGCAGCCTTCTCTGTTTTAAATACCCATTGTTGAAGAGTTGGTTGATAATACGGTATCATCCACCCTAAAATTTTGCCGATAAAATAGGCGGCAATTAGTGTACCGATTCCGATTGAGCCTAATGATTGAATGAAAACTATACAGATTGCACCAGCCACACAAATGTTTATTAAATCACTCAAAATTTTTGCTTTACCGAATTGCAAATTGAATTTTTCACTAATTGCATAAGTTAACGCATCATACGGCATTAATGGCAGTTTCGCTGTTGTATAGCCCATTAAACCGACCGCTATAACAAATAAACTAACAATCAAATATACACTTCGAGCAAAGATAGTTTCAGGTGTAGGGAAAAGTTGTACAAGGAAGAGCGTTGCATCCATGAAAAACCCAAATAAAAACGAAATAATGAATTGACTCACAAATTCATTTAACTCCATTCGTTTACTTAATATCACTTGAATAATAATGTATAAAACATTTGCAAGCGCCATTGTCACACCAACCGATAAACCAATCGTTAGCGTACTTGCATATGCTAATGATGACACAGGCGATACACCAAATCCTGCTTGAATCGACATGCTAATGCCAATCGACATAAAAAATAACCCGAGCACGTATAAGATGATGCGCTTCAAGGTTCTGTTCCGATGATTCATAGTATCTCTCACTTTCTAGTTAATATTATCAATATAAAGACTATAGCTATAGAATTAAATATAACGCCAAATTCGACATATGAAAAATATATATATGATAAACTAATCATATCAAAAAACATATGACGGAGAGATACAATGGATTTTCGACAATTATATTACTTTAAAGAAATTGTGAAACAAGGAAGCATTTCTAAAGCAGCAGAAGTGCTCCATATCGCGCAGCCACCACTTAGTCAATTATTAAAAAAGCTTGAAACTGATCTTGGCACAACTTTAATTCATCGATATCGTCAAAAATGGGAGCTTACAGAAACAGGTGAAATACTTTACCAATATGCCAATCAAATGCTAATGCAAATTCAAGATGTAAAGCAGCAAATTCAAGAAATTGAACAAGGTATAGGAGGAACAGTAAGTATCGGTGTATCGTCTACATGTTCGAACATGCTCATTGACTATGTTAGTACGTTTAGAACACAATACCCTAATGTTAAAATAAATATAGTAACTGGAAATTCAGAAGAATTATTAAAAAGACTAGAACAAAGAGAAATTGATGTTGCCTTACTTTTACGATTGGGCAATAGTGAACAATATGAGATGAAAATATTAAAAAAACAACCAACCGCTGTGATTATTCCAACAAGTTGGGCAACATCGTTTTCATCACAGCATGTGACGATTGAACAGATTGTCCAGTTCCCATTCATTATGCTAGGAGCAATGGAAGGACTCTCCTTCAATGAAGACCTCTTCAAAGTGTTTGATGAACATCAAGTCAAGCCAAATATCATTATCGAGTGTAAAGATATAAGGATGATTGTAGCACTTGTTAGTAGAGGACTAGGATTATCCGTTATTCCAAGAATGGATTACACATCACCATTTTTAGAACATACAACACTTTTTGAATTGAAACAATTTGATTTTCATCTAGAGCCTGTAATAGTAAAATTAAAAGACCAACGAATTTCCAAAGTAGGATCTCAATTTTGGGAAATGGTTGATTAGAAGATGTGAACAAAGCAAAGATAGCCTTCAATCAAGTAATATAGACATCGTCCGAAAAATGTAGGTGAGTTTTAATTTTTAACTTAATGAGCAAGTTGTTTTACTAGAAAATGCGCATCTTGTTCGGTTATTTCGATTGATATTATGCCGTTTCTAAAAATAACATATGTTATTTTTTGCTCATCAGTTAGTAAACAAGTGTTATCATTTTTAGCAGAAATGATAGCACTTGTTTTCTTTTGTTAATTGCTTCTTTTTCATTCTTGCTCAGATAAAAATCGATGGTATTTCCTTCAGAATCCACGGCACGATACAGGTACATCCATTGACCTTTGACGTTTACAAATAAACATAGAGAAAAAATTTTGTTTTGGGGGTACTATAAATTTTTAGCTTGATGGCTATGGGGTCACCATATCAAAAAAAGAAAATTGTACGTTTAGACACAAATTAGACACATTTCAACCTATCGGCTGTACGCTAAGCATAAAATAGCCCCAAGGGAAGTGTTGCAAAAATTAACATATATGCAACACTTATATTGGACTTGATTTTTATAGCGTCATAACGTTGCATATATTATGTTGCAAATCAGAACCTGAAAATGATACGATATTTGTAGCAAAATAGAAAAACAGACTTACGCAACGTTAAGGGAGCTAAAAAATGAATTACGCATATATTCGTGTTTCAACATTACAACAAGACTATACATTTCAGAAAAAAGAAATCCTTACATATTGTGAGGCTAACAAAATTGAATTGTTAGAAGAGTGTATTTTCGAAGAAAAGCAAAGTGGAAAAAACATGGAGAGAGAACAATTCCAAATTCTTATGCAGCGACTCACTCTAGGAGATACACTTATTGTATATAAATTAGATCGTTTAGGTAGAAATCTTTCTGATATGATCCGTACTCATGAAAAATTGATTAAAAACGATATTGGGATTATTGCTATTAATGATAACATTGATACTCGGAAGAAAGATGACATGACTACGAAAGTAATGGTTACAATCTTATCTTTATTTGCTGATATTGAGAGAAACTATATACTGGAGCGAACACAGGCTGGACGTATTAAGTATGTAGAAAATGGCGGAAAACTGGGGAGAACGCCTAAAATCAATAAGTCTAAAACTGATCTGATACTCGAGTTACTTAATCAAGGAAAAACAAAACAGGAAATTGCTGATTTTTTAAATGTTGACAGAACTACTATTTATCGCACGTTAAAAAGAAATGGTTATTAGAAAAATGATTAACAACAAGTTCTATTTATAGTTATATAGGCTATGTACATTTATGAAAAATAATATAAGTTTTATTAAAAGACTTTATCACAACAAAAGGAGCTAAACCATAGATTTTAGCTCCTTTTGTTTGCAAATTATTTAATTATAAGGGCTACGATTCCTAAAATGACAAGTAGAATTCCACCTAAGAATTGTCCTAATCCAGAAGCCTCTCCAAGAATCAACAAATTGAAAAGATTTTTTCTTGTCTGGGTTTTTCCTACGAATGCATCATCTTTCTTCATTCTATATACACCCCATAAGATTAATACTATTCCAAAAACGATACCGAATAATTTTAAAGCCATTATATTTATCTCCATTCATTGTACATATATTGAATTTTTCCTTAAATAATAAAAGTTGTTGTTTATTCAATACTCATATGGCAAGATAGACATTAAATCCACCTCTTCAATTTCTTCTTTAGAATTCGTTGCGATTTCGTTATGTTCAAAAGACATACCCGTTAGTATTGCAAATGCTACTAAATTTCCTAAAAGAATTTTTTGCATGTTCTTCTCTCCTCACATTTCTTCCTTTTAAATATGGCAAAGGGGAATATTTGTATAAGAGGAATTGAAATACTTATCTTATCATTTGATGTAAACAAATAATTGTAACAGTAGAAACCCCCTCAAAAATTGAGGGGGCTCCATCACTTCGCTTCGGCTTGCTTGTCCACTTACTCTCGAGATATATCGTAATATAATTTCTAATTATTGCGCATTTTTTCTTGCTACTGTTATCTTATTGTTTTTTACAACCCAAGGATCTGAAACAAGTGAACCATCTGCTCTCTTTAACGTATACTTTGTTGCCAGTTGATATTCTGTAAACCCTGTTGTTTTACCAGCTTCACTTGTAACAGTACTTGTAATTGTTTCTTCTGATGCTTCCGTATTAGTTGTACTAATTTCTGTTTGTATTGTTCTTGAAACCTCTGATTTAATTGATGCAGATGCGTCTCCAAATTTTAATCCGAAATCTGCTCCAATCTTCATAGAAAGCGTATCAGTCATCTTTTGTTGATCTACAGAAGTTACACCTGTTTTAAATGAATAATTACGAGTCAAACCAGCCGGAATAACTGCTGAAAATGTTTTATCCCAATATTCTTCTTTTACCAAAGTATAGTATGGTGAATTGTGTATTTTTGTATAATCACTCGCTTGATTATCATTTACCATAATACAAGGTATTAAAGCTGCCCCAACAACAACAGAATTTGAAGTTTGAGGTAATTGTTGATCAATAGCTCCAGTATAATTTGGAGCATCAGGTCTAGTTCCTGTAGCTGGTAAATTTGGTAATGAAATAGAACTTCCAGAATTAGCAATGTTAAATACTCTATCTGAATCAGAAGGATTTGAATTATCCAAATCTGCAAACTCTATATACTGAGCTAGAGTCCCTTCCCATCCATAGGATACGACTTTCCCATATCCTTGGTTCACAATTTCATAATTATTACTTCCCTGGTCTCGTAAATTCCATTTTTGGTTAGAGGCACCAGTCCAACTCATTTGTCGCAAAACATCTTGCCCTCCAATGTAAAAATAACGAGGACTACCAAAATAAGCTTTACCCCCATCAGCTACTACAGGTTTACCACTATTTTTATTTACAATTGCATATGCTCCTCCATCAAGTGGGAAAAATACAAATTGTCTATTGTCTTCAGTAGTGCTTCCACCCCATAAAAGAATCGCTCTCTCATTATCAAGAGATGCATTAGCTACATCCCAAATTTTATACGTATTAGCTTTCAATTTAATATTATAATATTGATTCTTCTCTGGAGTTGCTGCGTGACTTGCAGGAGCCCAGATAGATAGACTCGTTGCTCCTACAAGTAATCCTGCCATGACTTTTTTTGATAATGATTTCATAATATTCTCCCCCTAATTTTGTCGACAAGATCCCTACAATATTACAAAAAATGAAATTATACTTGTACATTGCTTATACTTTCACCCCAGAATAAAATAAGATCATTTTTGCTATGTAGAGACTTAGAATGCCATTTTTTACAAATGTGATATTTTGGTGATTCTAGACTTTATCCAAATAAATTAATTGATTATTCGGATAATCAATTCGACATAATGTTACTTGCAACTATACTGCACTTTTATTAGTGTAGTGTAGTCTTCTCTTAATGGTCATACCAATTACACCTTTATTTAAACATTAAATTTTCAATGCGTAAATAGTAGAATTTTGTCGATTACATTCAATAATTAAGTTATTACGAATTACAATGAGAGGAGATATTATACAGATATAACTACTATTTTGATATCATTTAATTAACTAAAATAATTCTAACTTGATATATCTAGGTAAAAAATAATTATTTTAATTTGTGAGAAAAATACATTTAAATTTAATATTGTTAGTATAATTTAATCATACACTGCATATTGATTCCCTTTATTTGGATATGCAAAATTGCATATTCTAGAACCTATTACTCGTTAGTATCATAGAGAGCATTTACCTAATTATTAAAAAACATTAGTTTTTTAAATTATATAGAGGAGAATAAAAATTTGAAAACACGAGAACTTCTTACTACAACACAAAGGGAATATTTTAATGAAATTCCTAAGTATATGGATGAGAGAGAAATCCTACGTTACTACACCATATCCGATGAAGAATTACAAATTGGATAACTTTGCCCATCCCCCGAAAAGGGGTATTAAGACAAAATATCCCATATAAATTGTAGACGAATTATATCCAAATAAAAACCCAATGATATCATGCACACGTACTGATAACATTGGGTTTTATGAGTTTAACATTTTGTATCTTTTGTAAAACTCATTTTGATTAATTACATATCTACTAAAAAGTAGTCCCTAATCATTCTAGGTTCTACTAGGGGTTCGACCGAGATACGTGTAAAAACAGGTCATAGACTTACTTTTATTTCAAGATGTGATTTATTGAGCTTATAAATATCGTTTCATCTATTTTTATTAAGTAATTTGTCTATTAGGGGTACGGAAACGATTCAGGGTATGAGGGGCCACTCTGGGATTTAATTACAAATAAAAAAGAACTTTATTCAAGTTCTTTAAATCTACGATATAGAGCGGCCTGACTGACTCCTGTAATCTGACATATTTCCTTTACTGTTTTATTGGTATGTTTTCGTAATTCAATTGCATGGTTCATGCCAGGATGTTTATCCGTGTATTTCTTCACTCTTCCTCTATATACGCCTTTTTGTTTTGCTAGCTTTATTCCCGCATGTTGTTTTTCCTTAATCATTTCACGATCTAACTCACTAAAGGCAGCCATGACAGTTAAGAAGAACTTGCCCGTTGGAGTTCTTGTATCAATTCCTAAATTTAAAATTGCAAAGTGCACATCCTTTTCCCGAAATTGTTCTACTAACTGTAATAGCTGAATGGTATTTCTACCTAAACGATCCATTCTAGTTACGACTAAGGTATCCCCAGTAGTTAGTTTTGAAAGTAACGTGTCTAACTCCGGCTTTTGTTTTGTTACTCCACTAATTTTCTCTTTTATGATTTCATCTACTCCATATTTTATAAGTTGTTCAATTTGTGTATCTAAATTTTGATCTTGTGCACTTACACGTGCGTATCCATAGACCATTTTTATCCCTCTTTTTGTACATATTTTTGATAAGTGTTATTGAGAGTCTATGAAGCTAATTGTCAATTTAGGAGTTATTTTGCACCTATTTTAAGCGCTATTTTGCACTATGAGTAAATATAAAAAGCCCAATTTCTCATTAAAATTGAGAAATTAGGCTTTTTTCGTTGCTCCATTAAAGCGCCCTTTTCTGGAACAACAACATTTTCATTTAATGCTTTTTCATCCACTCTGATTTATTCAATATATAGTGATTATATAATTCATTTTCTATCGTTTGTTGACTCAGATAAGTAAATCCGCATTTTTCAATAACTTTATTTGATGAAACGTTGTTAATTAAAGCTACTGCGTTAATGACATCTAAATTTGTATTTGTAAACAAATAGTTAATCAATCCTTTAGACGCTTTAGTAGCGTATCCTTTCTTTTGAAATTCACTTGAAATGGCATACATAATTTCTCTATTCGGTGAAGGTAGCTCATCTTTAATGCCTGTACAGCACCAACCAATAAATTCATCTGTTTCCTTAATAAATACCCCTAGTTTTAAAAAATGACCATCTATGTTTGATGTATTTACAGCGGCATCAAGAAAGGCTTTATTTGCTGGTATTTCATAATTGGTAACCCAATCTATCCTTTGTTCTTTTGTTGATTTCCAGTCTGGCAAGAACTTAAATATTTCGGGTTGATTTGAAATTCTGTATATACTATCTGCATCTTTAATGGAAAACTCTTGGATATATATATCTCCGCAATCTATTCTAAATAATCTTTCTGATGTTTTATGCTTCATAACTCTACCCCTTGTAAGTCATATTTTCATTACTTCTTTTAGTGAGCAATCTTATTCCATTTAAACTCCCTTTTCCTTAATGATAATTATCTCAAAATTTAATTATTTATACAATCACTTATTCCAGAATATGGACCGATTGCGGAACAAAATTAAAAAAGCGCTTTTTATCAAAAAAGCAGCCTGCCAATATTTCTTAAACCCAATATTTGTTCCAAAACTCGTGCAAAATAGCACTTAAAACAAGTGCAATTTATCTCCTAAATTTACAGCTTTGAAATAGCGGTGAACTGTTTATAAGGTCTTGAATTTTTGATTAAACTTTTTGTAAAAGTAAGTTACTAAATATAACGAAACGCCTTTATTTTGATTGGATTTTTCTCAAAATAAAGGCTAGGTATATGGTGAGCAAACACGGGTCACGGGATATTTTTAATCAAACTTTATTTCAAACCAACAGAAGAATCACTTTGATTACTTGAAGTACTTGAATTATTTGAAACCGAAGAACATCCACCTAATAATAAAATACCGATTATAATCGTAATAAATCTAAATTTCATTTTATATCTCCTTTTCAATATGCAGTGATTCTAATATAACATAAATTAGAAATCAAATACCCTTAGCGTGGTTTTTTTTTAAATGCTGGCGGTACCTCATAAAGTGTGTACATAAATCAATGTTCAATTAATCTTTGAATTTTATCTTTCTGAACATGTATTTATCTTTTAAAAATGCTGCCAAGATAAGTTTTTTTCCAAAAATGATATAGTGACCCCTTAAGCTGTTATGAATATGCCTAATGTTTATTTTGCTAAGTTCCCAGTGAAAACCCAACCATTTACTTCCTCATCTAATGAATTTGTGTACATTATAAATGACCAATTTCGTTTCTTTTCAATAATTATCACAGGTTTATTATAAGGAATGGTGTCAATTACACCAGAAGCGCGTTGTTGTGATCGGAAAACAGGTGTTTCTCTATTGGTAACCCGAATTCTGTTTACAGCAGACTGAGCAATACCAAAATCCCTTTCTAAAGTTGTTTTTACTTGCTTTGCATTTTCTTCAGGCTTATTAGATATGAATTCAGATACATGAAGAACATTTTCTTTAAATATATCTTCCACAGCCGGTGCTATAAGGGGACACTTTATCAAAAAAAGAAAATTGTACGTTACGGCACAATTTAGACACATCTAATTTGATACCCTTATTTTGAGAAGTCAGCTCATTTTTTCTTCTTTGGGCTGTTTATTTTTCTTAAGTTAATGGGCATATGATACTACCTCATAATACATATGAGAATCATTTAACCATTTCTTAACATTTTCTCAACATTACATTATACATATATACGATACAATAATAAGTAATTCTCTTTATCTTACTTCTATATATTTGTTATTTCCTGTTGCAGAACTCTTATGATAAGGGTTCTATTTTTTGTCCCAAAAGGTACACCTTTTGTAGTGTAGTGATTTCTATAAAAAACAATATGCCAAAAAGTTCGAGGTTACAAAACAATGTCTCAAAAACGACCGTTTATGGTACTTTACTTATTTCTATCCAGATAGAGAAAAATACTATTCAAATTAAGTTTCAAAACTCATTACCAAAACAAAAGCTCCTAACATATTAGTCATGTACAATATGTTAGGAACATGATATTTTAGGTTTTTTGTGGATTTAGGTCTTGATAACGTACGCTAAGATATTTTGGGAAGTAAAAACCCTAACATAAGAAAACAATTATTTACGACGCCTTCTCTTTGATTTTATTCGCTGATTTGTTTGACTATATTTTTTTATATGAGTGCTTTTTTTCCTATTATAATTAGGTAACTTTAATATAAGAACAGAAATAGTAGAAAAAATGCAAAATATAAGGATTGCTATTATCCACAGCTTAATGTCATATTCATATAGCTTACTAAAATACTTTTTGTCACGAGTAATATAGCTTACATTACTGTCAATTGCTTCGAGGGTGTAGGGAATAACCCAAAAGGAACCAATTATCATAACAAATGTTCCAAGTATGAAACTGAGTATATGTTTTATCATGTTCTGTTCTCCTTTAAGTATGTTTACTATATACGCTCATATAGTATATATGGTTTTTCTGCAAAGATTGGTCTTAATTTAAATTAATAAACATTCCTGTTAAGTTGATAGTGCATATGATGATTTCATGGAAATGAGTATTTAAATTGAATACTTTAAAAAGCGTAGAAAGATTCAATTCCTACGCTTTTTCTTCTTAATAAATATTTATCGTTGTTCTAAATCTTTTATATAAGATTTTACAGCTTGTAATAAGAATTCTTCCTGTCCCATACCTGCATCGGCTGCCACTTGCACTATTTTTTGCTTGAATTCATGATCTGCATGAAAAGTTAATGACTCTACATTACTTTTAAAGTAAATACCTTCTACGTGTGGAAGTATCGTACCGGATTTCATATGAGAATGTAAGTATTTAATCTCCTCTTGAAACTGCAATGGATCAACTTGTAATATGAAAGGTTTAATTTCTAATTTCATACTATCAGATGAAATACTCAATCGCATATTTGTAACACCTAGCTCTTTATAAAATAAATTTATTAGATTATAAGTGATGGAATGAAATAGCTGAGGTTTTTTAAATGAAAAAGATAAATATCCACGTTTCGTAATTACCGCTTGTTTATGGAAAGGTTCAAAGGAGTAATCACGTTCCTTATAAGTGGATAGAGGGAAGATTTCTTCGTCTTCTGTAAGAATCTTGCCATCTGCTCCATTGATCTCTATTACCCTAGCTGTTTTTCCGGTATGTTTATGTGTTAATAATTGATATAAATATATCTCTTCTTCTTGAATCTTAGTAATGAATGTTTTTCGCTCTTTTGATGTAGTTTTTTCATAAGTAAGTTGAAAAGTTTCAAGGTCACCTTTATCAATGATATATACTTCTTTTCCACGTTTTTCAATCTTTGAAGCAGGTAATTTACCAGATTTGATATAGGTAAAAACTGTAGATGGTGCTATATTGAGAATTTCAGCTGCTTCTTTTGTGCTATATCCTTCAACATCTTCAATATTTTTTAAACGTTCAATATCCTCTAAATAAAAAATCTTACTACCGAATTGCTTCCAGTTATCTTTATATACACATTCTATTAATCCATCTTTTTCTTTTTGTAAAATTGTTTGTACCGTTACTCCTAATAAGCCGGCTGCCTCTTTTGTCGTTACAGTAGGTTTTGTAATGAACAATAAATCTTGTGTCATGTAAGGACACCTCCATAACTATTGTTTACTAGTATTTTAGATATGTATATATCATATCAGAATATGATATATATTTAAAATAAGAAATAGAATTTATTAAAGTTCTTATACATTTTTATAATTTAAGAATAGTCGTAATTTGTTTTATGTTTTAATAGGTTTTTAAGGTTGGTTTTATTATAAAAGGAATTTTAATGTTAAATAGTTAATGATTAAATAATATCTATTTACTAATAAATTATAAAAAAATATAAGTATAAGTAAATAGAGAAGAATATAGTATTCTTACAGAAAGAAAGTGATTTATCATTTGTATAATCGATAGAAGTAAAATAAAATAATACGTATAGGTAATAAAGAGAATTATATTTGTGATCTTCAATAGGAAAGGTGAATTCGAATTATGGGTAATAACAAGATAAAAGAAAATGTACCTATTACAAACAATAAAAGTAAGTATATTGATACATATGTAGAGAATATAAGTGGTATCATTCCCTTTCTGCATAACAATGGTTATGTAGATAAGGTGGAAGAGAAGATGGAGGTTGCAGAAAAAGAGGGGAAGAGTAAGTATACGTATTTAAGTGATATAGAAGTTATTTATCATTTTGTACATTTACAAAAAGATATGGATGAAAAGAAGAATAGAAAAGAGGATACGAAAAAGAGTTATGTGTCCGAAATCTTATCATTTTGTCAGTGCATGGTGCAGCATGCAGAAGAATTTGAATTGAATGGGGAAGAGGTACAGCAAAACGAATCTTTATTTAAAACATTGCAACCTTGGCATATTCGTAAATACAATTCTTGGCTAAAACGAGTAGAGAACGGTAGGAATGGTAACACATATGCAGTCGCAACACTTGCGAAGAAAACAGTGCTCATTCGTTCTTTTTTTAAACATCTTCATGTATTTTCTTATATTGAAAAGCCTCTTCATGAAGAACTGCAGCGCGCAAATGTAAATGAGCAGGATCGGCCAAATCGGGACCTATCTTATGATGAAGTAATAAAAATCTTAGGTTTTTATAAAGAAAGAGGGCATGTCGTAAACTATACAATTTTACTCGCTCTGGCAAGTACCGGTGCAAGAATTCAAGAATTGTGTACAACAAGAGTCAAAGATTTATACTATGACGGAAAGTACTGGTTAAAAGTAACGGGTAAAGGGGATAAAGTGCGTGAACTTTTCATTTCTGAACATTTATTCCAATGTATATGTGAAATGAGACGGAGAAGAGGATTCCAAACTGTATTGAATCGAGGAGATGAAAGTCCTGTATTTATCAATCAAAGAGGAAACTTTTATAATCCGAAAACGTTATCCAACCAGGTAACAGATATGATTAAAAAGACAAATTTAGAGTTTCTACAGTATCGCGAAAACCCTGTAACGGCGCATACATTCCGTCATGCCTTTTCCATCATGGCAGTCGAGCAAGGAAATGCAGATCTATATCATTTAATGCAGACACTTGGACACGAAAATATTCAAACAACAAAGATCTATTTAGAGAAGCATATGAAAAGAAAGAATAATGTCGGGACTTCATTTGCGGATATGTTGATGTAAGATACTAATATAAGAACCTAATTTTATTATGTGTTTTTTATATGATTAACAAGGGTTTTATTCGTATGAAAAAACAATAACAAAATGATTCCTATTGATAAAAAAATACATTCAATCAAAAGTACTTTTGTAGTTAAGTTTAGTGACAGCTTGTAAATTAGGAGTTACACTTGGAATAGATACATTAGCACGTACGATTGGCTCTGTCAGTGGAGGGAGCAAATCCCTTAATGATTAATAGTTGAAGCAGACGGACCTTTAAAATTAGATATTTTCCTACCTAAATTCATTGCTACTGTCTATTTTTGAGGTGGGAGTCTTACTGCTTAATTTTTGGGTTTTATGAAAATAAAAGAGCCTGTTTAAGGTAGAAAAACAGGCTTTAAAACTTTAAATAAGAGGGAAAGAACATAAAAGTATGAATATATTTTTGGCGTGACGAGGTGGGGGAATTGGGATATTTAATTTTAGCGTTTATGTTTGCAGTTAGCGTATATTTCCTAGTTTTCGATAACCCTTATATTACTATATTTATTATATTTCTCATCATGGTAGGGAAGTCGTTATATGATAGCAGAAAGAAGAAACAGTAATCAAGAATACAGGGACAATATGGGAGTAAGATAGTGGATTATTGATATAATATAAATTATAAAGTAGATGGTTTTCGAAAATGATTTTTGAAAATGTTAGTACGATAGGGGCACTCGCTTTTCTGTTCTTAATGATTTATCTTGCGACAGATCCTAAAGATGTAAGCTTGCTAACTATCCCAGCTTACTTTGGTGGAATGTGGGTGACTAACTGGCTTACCGAAAATGGATTTCAAGGTACATTTATTTATACGAGTTGGTTAGTAATCTACATCGTTATAATGATTTACCTTTTCTTCGCTTCAATCCGTCTAGGCATACGTAACATAAAATATATTAAAGAGAAAATAAGAAAACGTAGAGCCATAAAAAAATAACGCAAAGAGAAACCGTCCTTACAGGCGGTTTTATTGTTATACTGAAGTGCAATGTAGATTATTTAACATTTTAGGAGGGGTAATTATAGAATACTCAAGAATCTACACATTAAGAAATGGCCAAGAAAAATCAATAAAGGTAGAGTCCTGGCGTTCATTTAGAGAAGAAATGAATGTGTTAGGAATTCAGGATTCAGATGTGTTTCAAATTCAGTTAGTTGAATACGGAAAAGAGAGAACGAAAAAGAATTCTCCTAAAAATACTAGAAGAAAATAGTCTACTAACGCATAAATATCATAATTAAGCACATGTTATATACAAATATAGTGGAGGTGCAATTATGAATATTCAAAGACACGAAAGTAATACAAATGAAATTCTTATTTCTGCTGCTGCAAGTGCTATTGAACAAATGAAGTATGAAATTGCTCGTGAATTAGGAGTCACACTAGGACCTGATACATCATCACGTGCAAATGGCTCTGTCGGTGGGGAAATTACAAAACGCTTAGTTCGAATGGCTGAAGAACAATTATCAGGACAATACAGATTACATTAAGTTAAAATAACAACAGGAAAAAGGCTCCATAAAACGGATCCTTTTTCCTGTTATTTACATAAAATCTGAAAATTAATTTTTATAACTTAAAAACGACCATTCAGATTCCTTTATAAGAGGTTTTATTTAATAAGGTAATACAATAAGGGCTAAATTAAAAATAATCCATTACAAGTAGATTAAGAGCTACTTAACATATTCTTGTTATATTTTATTATTTTTTTACTAGTTTATTAAAAATTTATAATTAGTGAAGTCATCTCTTTAATTAACCATTGATATTGATCGATAAATAAGTGGATAACTAAGGATAAAACAGTGCCCAAAGAGTAATTAAAAATAGGAATTTCTTCAGTTTTAGAATAAACCATACCGTATAAAAAATAACGTATTAGGGGACACCATACATACCCATCAACTTAAGAAAAGTAAACATCCCCAAAACGAAAAAAACAGCCGACTTCTCAAAATAACTAACTATAGAGAAAGAAAATTTTCATTTTGGGGGTACTTCAAAATTTTAGCTTGATGGCCATGGGGTCCCGCCAGCATTTTGGAAAAACCCCACGCTAAGAGCATGCAAGATTTTATACAGTTTTCGGCTAATCCAGTAACAAACGAGAACCCGAAAACCCGTGCCAGAATAGGAATGTATAAAAAAATGAATAGAGTCATAGGAAAAGAAAAAGGCGGATTCTTTGTGAGAGTAGGGATCCATCTTATCCTTGCTACCAATAATGAGACGTTATGTTAACCGATCATGAATATGATATACGTCATTTAATTGTGGTAAAATTTAGTTAATTCGTTATTTTAAAGGGGATATGAACATGTCTATATGGAAAGGATCAGCAGCAATTTGTATAAACTCCAGAGATGAAATATTAATGGTAGCACAGGAGAAACCAAATGAACCTGAACTTTGGTCTGTTCCTTCAGGTGGAGTAGAAGAAAAGGAAACATTTGAAGAGTGTTGTATTCGTGAAGTTTGGGAAGAAACAGGTTATCAAGTGCAAATTGTTAAAAAAGTACATGAACGAGATGGAATTACGTATGGTGTAGATGTTCATGTTGAATATTTTGAAGTTGAACTAGTTGGTGGAGAAAAGAAAATTCAAGATCCAGATGAGTTAATTCAAGATATTTGTTGGAAGCCGATATCTGAAATTAGTAAACTTAAAATGCTATTTGAAAAAGAGCGAAATATATTACTGAATTACATACAAGAAAGAAAAAGTTAAAATCTTAATTAACTTCCGCTAACGATAATTATGTCAATGAGCTGTCCATATGGGCGGCTTATTGTATTTTTTGCTTAGCGTTTTTTTTCAAAATTATATTGGTTTAAAAGAAGACAAAGAGATAAGACCAATCACTATGGTCTTATCTCTTTCTATTCATTATTCTATTACCATCCACCTTTAGGTACAATCGTGAAGGAAATATCGTTTACTGGGTCTTGGCCTATCTTTAGTTGATAGTAGAAACCTCTACCATCTTTTATTTGATTTAAGTCTACCCCACTATCAATTACCCTATTTACTTCTTCAATCGTGAGTTTTGGGATAAAGTGAAGAATTATGGTAAAAAAGCAGGAGCTAATGTTGTTTATGCAGTTTTATTATTGTATTACACTCTTCAAAAAGATACTGTTCCAATGAAGACAAAAGGGATTATTCTTGGAGCTTTAGGTTATTTTATTCTTCCTTTAGATTTGATTCTAGATGCTATCCCAGTGGTTGGTTATGCAGATGACTTAGGTGCGTTAGGAATTGCTCTTATGCAAGTTGTTATGTATATTGATCAAGAGGGTGAGAGTTTTTATTGGGAAATGATTA
Organism: Bacillus arachidis; assembly: GCF_030285945.1. Lineage (NCBI taxonomy): Bacteria > Bacillati > Bacillota > Bacilli > Caryophanales > Bacillaceae > Bacillus > Bacillus arachidis. Next base: position 42,950 of record NZ_CP127373.1, read on the forward strand.
TTCTTATCCCCAATAAGCGACTTCATAATTTTGAATTTTATTTATTACAACGTAATGTTTCTTTTGTTTATTATTTTTATCATATCCGTTAACTTTAATAAAACCTTCGAGTTCCAAATGGTGAATTTTCACATCTGTTACCACAAAATCTATATTTTCTTCTTTTTTCATGTGTTGTATTGCAACTTTAGTAGCTTTTTCTTTTGCAATATTTTTATTATGAATAACTGATGAAGTAAGACCTATGGCTAAAACTATAATTGCTACAATGATTAAAAATATAATTCTTTTCCTTTTTAAATTCTCCATATTTCTCCTCATAGAATAAGAGAATACAGTATAGATCAGCATACAAACATTCCCTTGTTATAATCATGTTATTTTATGTATTTAGTTGTTAGGATTTTATTATAAATTACAATGATTTCATTCTTTTCCCCAATGATCGATTATATAATTTTGAATTTTATTTATTACAACGTAATGTCTTTGTTGTTTATTCTTTTTATCATATCCTGAGACTGTAATAAAGCCTTCGAGTTCTAAATGTTCAATTTTGATATCGGTTACAACAAAATCTATATTCTCTTCTTTTTTCATGTGCTGTATTGCAACTTCAGTAGCTTTTTCTTTTATGATATTTCTATTATGAATAAATGATGCGGTCCAACCTATGGTTAGAGTTATAAGTGCTACAATGATTAAAATTATAACATTTTTCTTTTTTAATTTATCCATATTTTCCCTCCCTAAATTACTTTATAATAATACTATAAATCTTTTTTAGGGAGAGAGAAACTATGAGTAGTTCCGTCAGTGATAAAACTTTACAAAGATTATCGGGTGGTAGCTATAAAGATAAGTCTGAAGTCAAAGTACGAATTGGAAATCATGAAGAAGTTTGGCAACGTATAGATATGGATAGAGAACTTCTACATAAAAAGAATGGTTTTGATGCAACTGTTTATCAAAATAAAGAGACGAAACAAATTGTTATTGCTTATCGCGGTTCGCAAGAGGCACGAGATTTTTATGACAAATCACTTCTCCCGAATGATACAATCAAGGAAGAGGAGGGTTATTATGAAGAAACATCGTTTTAGAAATCTATTTTTATGTTTTACAGCTCTTTTAATGTTACCTGCTTGTCAAAAGTACAACGGTAAGTTAGAACAGTGGGGTAGCACTGTTGACACTGTTGATACAGCTAAACTAAAAAGAAATAACATTCCCTATGAAATAAAAGATGGTAAAGTATATATTCCCGAAGATGCCTTTAGCGATGCTACACTGTGTTGTACATAAGTAATGACATAAATCCCTTTCTAAACAGCAGAAGGGGTTTGCTGTAACATAAAAAGCAGGGAGGGATATAGTCATGGGAAATGTCAATCCAATCGGTATTGTTATACTGATAGGGTTTATTCTTCTGTTAGTTTTAGCCGTTAAACGAATCAAGGGTAAATGGTTTTCAAAATGATGTACAAGTTCCTCTATCTGAACAAATCAGTAACTTCCAATAACAAGAATTATGTGAACACAAAAGTCCCCCAGTTAAAGAATCTGGAGGATTTTTAATAGTCTTCTAAATACATTGAATCCCGATAATTAGAGCTTATGTAAACTGGGTATGTATAGTGTATTCACTTAAAAAAACATTACCTAGCCCAAAATAAAAAAATTTAATTATAAGAATAACTTGATAAAAAAATATGATATGATAAAAGTAGTCTAAAAATTATAAATCTAAAGACAATTAACAATGAGAGAGGCTTTCTTTATGACAAACAGAAGGTCTTTTATCGGTAATGATTTTAAGGGAATACCACCTAATTAACTATAAATGGTATAGGTATTCTCTAAATTCGAAAGGGGAAAATTTATGATTAAAACCGCTGTGAAACTTGTAGAATTAAATGCAGAAAACTGGTATGAATGTTGTGAATTAGAGTTATCCGATGGACAAGCAGAATATATTGAACCAAATGCTATTTCAATAGCTCAATCAAAATTCGAACCAACTTTAAAACCTTATGCAATTTATTGCGAAGAAAAAGTGGTAGGATTTTTAATGTTTAGTTCTGAAATGGAAGAACTTGATGGGTATTGGGTATATAGAATAATGATTGATAAGAAATTCCAAGGTAATGGTATAGGGAAAGCAGCAACTAATTTAATGATTGAAGAAATGACTAAATTACCAAATGCAAAAAAAATAGTAGTAGGTTATCATCCTGAAAATAAAGAGGCTCATTATTTGTATTCGAGTTTAGGTTTTGTTGATAATGGTGACAGGTTCGGTAAAGAAATGGCAGTTATAAGATATATAAATGACTAAGAAATCAATATAAAAAAGAAAAACTCAGAGTCACATATAGGGAAGGGTTTGCTTTTACTTCCGCTAACGGGATTTATGTTAATAATACCTTATGATATGGTAAAATTTATGTGTTCTATTAATGTGAATATACATGAAGTTTAGAAAAGAAAGAGGAGGATTTTTATGGTCGATAATTATATAAATGAAAAAGATCATCTTTTTTATAAAAAACGTTTTTATAATGTTTTAGCCTCAATTCCTTTTGTAGTTATCACTCTAATAGTAACCTATTTATCAAACTTGGGATTAACTTTTTTTGTAACTTTAACTGGAATTTCAGTAATAACTTTATTAATTCAGTTCATTTATTATTATTCAAATTGGAAAAAATCTCTTCAGAAGATCTGAAGAAGTTTTTTGAGATTTCTAAATACATGGACTACTGATAGGTGGGATTATGTGAACTAACAGTTGATAACTTTTTTATATTCAACATATAATTTTAAAAATGCCTCCGTAGCTTTAGAAGGGAAGAGCGCCGGAAAACATTGTAGAACCGGGTCGCAAGGCAAAGGTTTCAGAAGCACCGAAAAGCAAATGAGCTGAGACAGGTGAAACTCCTGTCGGTGAAATTCCGTAGGGAAGCGTGTTCCCCTTAGCCTATGCTTACGAAAGGAGTGCGGGTTCGAATCCCGTCGGAGGCACTAGTTTTTCTTTTAATTATTATTTGACTATCAAGTACCAACGCTAATTAAGTAAATTATATATATTTATTTTCGATAAACTGACTTATGTAAAAAACTAGTATGGATCTAGTTTTTTTGTTTACGGATGTTACAACTTCTTTATTTACAGTGTTTTGAATGTATACTTTTTAATAATTTTGAGGATGTTAGGAGATTTGTTGTGAATTCAATGATTAAGGGTAAATGAAAGTAAACTAATATTTAAAAATTTACTTTCATTTTTTCTTGGAAATATTTTAATTTAAAAAACTGAAAATTATAATATTTAAATGTATAATAAAGTAAAGAAGATATAGAATAAATAAATAGAGAAGAGGGAATATCATATGACTAGTTTAAAAAATGTTCTTGAGCTTGATTTTGCATATCTTGAAACCTTTACTAGCCGAATAGAGAAATCATGGGGGTTTATGTTTTGTAATGAAAGCAACCCATATTATTATGATGCAAATCATGCACATGTAAGTGTAGTAAGTTTAAATCCACAAATGATAGTAGATGAAGTAGTGCATTTCTATAAAACTAAAAATATAGTACCTAGATTTTATATATACAACTTAGATATGCAAGAAAAACTGATTTCTGAATTACAAATAAAGAATTTTGGATTTGAAGAATTAATAAGTCCAGTCCAATTATGGAACAAGAAATTAACTAAAAAAGATAAAAATGAAAAAGTTACTATTGAAAAGGTATCTGAGTTAAATTTTGAAGAAGCTTTAGATATTGAATGTAGTATAAAAGAGTTAGGGGGCGAAGTTAGAAAAAAAGCTTTTCAAGATGAATTCCAACATCCAGCATTCACTCATTATCTACTTAGATACAATGGAGTAGCATGTTCCATCGCTTGTATTTTTGAACATGAAAAACAAGCCCGAATGGAAAGTGTAGCTACAATTGAAAAGTTTAGAGGTAAAGGGTTAATAGGTGAACTTATTCACTTTATTCAAAGCGAAGTAATGAATAGAGGACTAGATAATCTTTGGGTGATCCCAATTAACGAAAAAGTAGAAAAAGTTTATGAAAAGTATGGATTTGAAACAGTAGAAAAAATTAAAACGGGACATGCGTTTTTAGAAGGAAAAAGTATTAAAGAAATTCACGAGGGATAGAAAAAAATCAATTTATTTTGCTAAAAAAATAGTTAGTTAACAAGTGTATTTTTATTTTCCCCTTAGGATAGCACTACACTACATTAATATAGCTTAGCTATAATAACATGAAGTATTCATATTTTGGAAGAGATGGAGTTTTAAGAATCCCTTAGCGTATAAAAATGTTAAAATGTGCGTGCTACCCCTAACAGGAAGCATAACTTTGCATAAAATTTATGCAGGTTTATGCTTCCTTTTTTGTTATGCAATGATATGAACTCTTTTATATCAACTTTCCTTTTTCTTAGCGTGGGTTTTATGTGTGTAGAGATTATAAACTTCTTTAATTTTTTTCTTAGAAATACAATAACCATCTATCAAAGTGATTGATAGATGGTTATTAAAGATGTTTAAAAAACATAGTTTTTCTTCAATTCTATGATGTTTAGGTATAATAGAGTTGTTTAATTTCAGAAAGTGAATCATCAATAATAGCCCCTTTTTTAAATTCCAAAGTGAATCATATATTTATTCTCTTCTTTTGCTTGAATAATTTTTTTAGCTAATTCGTTAAGATCAGCAGATTGCTTCATACCTTTGTGAGATATAATCACATCTAAGAATTGAGATAATGATTCAGGTGGAATAATCGTAATACCTGAATACGCTAAACCGTATTCGGAACGTTTTAACGAATGAAAATACGTTTTCATTGTTGATAAGGATTTAAGTAAATTGCTGATAATATCATCATTTACACAAATACAGTTATGTACATCTGGAGTGTAACTCTTGTAAGTCTTTTGATTATTAATGTCATTAATTATGCCAAATTCGTGATTTAAAGCCATAAATTCAAATCCCCCTTTCGATAATTCACTTGACTAACCGAATATCAAAATATTCTTATTTTCATTATACCGAGAATCATAAAAAGGTGGAGTGGGTTCTAATTTTTACCCCATTTTTTAAACAACATTGTTTGTTTTTAATGGGGTACAGCCGAGATACGTGTAAAAATAGGTTATAGGCTTACTTTTATTTCCAATATGGTTTTTTATAAAATTCCTTTATTCGTCTAAGCTTTCATTTTCGCTTGTCATGTAAACAAACGTTTAGGTGACAAATGAGAACCAGGATAAAATAATCATATAAGGGGTACGGAAACGATTCAAAGAATCACTCGCCACATCGGAAAAAATTTCAATTCCAGCGGGTGATTTTTATTATACTTTTATAAGATTCCCCTAAAAAAACAGCTACCGCCTATAGCGATAGCTGCCCTATTCATTACTTCGCGCTCACAATTTTATAATAAGAACGAACTGTTAAGAAGTAATATCCGATATAAATAACGCTATACACACCGATACTCATTAGTAATGGAATCAGAAACTCATTTGGCATTACTGTCATTAATCCTTTTAATGCAAATAAGCTGTGGCAGATTCCTACTAATAATGGAATCACGAAGATAAAGCTTACTTGTTTTGCAATCGCTTTTTTCATTTCTTTTTTTGTAACTCCAACTTTGCGGAGTACAATGTAACGATCTCGATCCGCATTTGCTTCTGTTAACTGTTTGAAGTAAATGATAGAACCTGTTGCTAGTAAGAACACTAGACCTAAGAAGAGACCGATAAACATCATTAACCCTGTTGCTTCCAGCATACCGTGGAAACTAGTGTAGAAAGCATTGAATGGTTGTTCAAATTCTGTTTCCCCAGCTCCAGCTGGCATCACTTTCCTTAATTTCTCCGTTAGCACTTTGCCATTCTTTTCATCTTTTACATCGATATTTTTAACAATACGTGTCGCAGATACTTTTTTTGCACTGTTATATACTTCATCTGGTACAACAACGAATAAACTACCTAAGTTCGTTAGAGTACGCCCTTCCGTACCTTTAATCGTCAATGCCTTTGTTTCATTTCCTATTGGGAATACAGCTTTGTTCCCTTTATATACCGGATTAAATTCATTACCTTCAATATACATACCATCATATACAAAAGCTTCATCAGCAGCTAAATTTACTGCATCTACATTCATTTTCTTTGCTATTTGATTAAATGCTGATTGCGATACAAGCTGATATTGCTTGGGAATTGAATCCTGTTTATTCATACCTTTATATATTTTGCCTTCAAACTTCCCTGTCACAGGAACCATTTCTATTTCGAATTGGTTCGTTACAGGATGACTCTGTTTCTCTTCATCCAAAATCATATTTACTTTCTGATCAAGTACCGCATCTTTTTTCTCGTAAGAATAACTGTATGGTGCAAAAGCTCTCGCTTGTTTAAACGTATTGTAATACAGCGTTACAGATGTACCAACTGCTGTTAATGTGACTGCACTTAATATCGCAATTGTCGCAAGTGACTTCGCATTTCCTTTAATACGGTATAGTAATTGTGAAGTTGTTACCATATTCATACCTTTATAAAACGATGATTTATTATGTCTCGCACGTTTCAACACAAATACAGTAAAGAACATAAATAGTAAGTACGTTCCTAATACTGTCGCAAGTAAAATATACAGTGCAACAACCATAAAGTCCGCATAATCAATTGCTTTACCATACATCAGTGATAAGAAATAACCTGAACTAATTAAAAATGCTGAGATCAACGCCATAATCACTGACCCTTTTGGCATTGCTTCTCCTTCACGTTCTGCATGGAAAAGCTCAATCAGTTTAAAGCGGTAAATTAAACGATATCCTTGAAGTGATGTGTACAATATAATCACAATAAAGATAATTGCTGTATCAACAATCGCGGACATCGGTACTTCAAAGTGAACATTTAAGTTTAGTCCCATCATACTTACTAGTAGTTCAAGGAATAATTTTGAAAGTAAACTCCCAATCACAATTCCAATTACTAATGACATTAATCCCATTAACATATTTTCATAAAACAGCATTTTACCAATTTGTCTTTTACGAATACCTAATAAAGAATATAATCCAACTTCTTTTTTACGCTTACGTGTAAAGAATCCGTTAGAGTATATAATAAATACCGCTACGAAAATAATAAGCATTACACTTGCAGCTTGGAATCCCCCACTAATTTTCTTGGAGCCTTCCGCGGCTTTTTCCATTTGTGAATTGTACTGAAGTGCCTTAAATGTAAAATACATAACGATGCTAAAAATCATAGATGCAAAGTATACAAAGTAATCTTTAAAGTTCCGCTGTATGTTGCGGAGAGCAATACTAGATAATGTCATCTGCCATACCCCCAGAAATTGCGGACATTACGTCGACTACTTGTTGGAAGAATTGTTTACGAGTTAATTCCCCGCGGTGTAATTCTTTATATAACTCGCCATCTTTAATGAAGATAACTCGCTTGCAGTAACTTGCTGCAAACGCATCATGCGTTACCATTAAAATGGTTGAATTATCATGTTCATTTAACGACTTCATACTTTCCAATAAATCTGTTGCTGATTTTGAATCAAGTGCTCCTGTTGGCTCGTCTCCAAAAACCATACTCGGATTCGTAACGATTGCACGCGAAGCTGCACAGCGCTGTTTCTGTCCACCAGATACTTGATAGGGGAACTGATTTAAAATATGATCAATACCAAATTTCTTCGCGATTTCAAGAACGCGGTGATCAATTTCACTTGCCTTCACCCGTGATAACGCAAGAGGTAAAGCAATATTCTCTTTCACCGTTAACGTATCTAATAAGTTATAATCTTGGAAAATGAATCCTAAATAATCACGGCGGAACAATGCCAACTTATCGTCATTCATTTTCACAATATCTTTTCCGTCTATTAAAATTTCACCGTTCGTCGCATTATCAATCGTAGAAAGAACATTTAAAAGAGTCGTTTTACCAGACCCAGAAGGTCCCATAATGCCAACAAACTCGCCTTCTTTTACTTGCAAGTTAATCCCTTTTAACGCTTCAAATTTATTTCCACCTGTATCGTATACTTTTTTAATTTGTTTCGCCTCTAATACTGTCTTCATTTCTATCCTCATTTCATCTATTCTCTATTTTCATTCTATAATCTCTACTCTTGCCACTATCAATGCTTCCTACATAACATGCCGGTTTTATAAGGCCTACTAACAGAAAAAGCGTAAATTTAACTTTACGAATAAAAGTACTTTGTTACTATAGCATTGGGAAATCGCACTAACTATTGATTCTCCTTACATAAACATTACAATTATGTAATGTTAAAAAATCACCCTATATAATTAGAAACAGCATGCCGGATGGGGCTATTTCTATCCTGAAATTCTATTTACAAAGTGGTCATATAATGTGGTACAGCCGAGATACGTGTAAAAATAGGTATAGGCTTACTTTTATTTCCAATCCAGTTTTTTATAAAATTCCTTTATCCGTCTAAACTTTCATTTCCGCTTGTCATGTAAACAAACGTTTAGGTGACAAATGAGAACCAGGATAAAATAATCATATAAGGGTGTTTTTGCCCATCCTTCGAAAAGTGGGAATAAGTGGTTTATGTAACAATAGGAACAAACAGTGTTGGTTATCATATAGGGGTCACCATATCAAAAAAAGAAAATTGTACGTTAAGACACAATTTAGCCGGTTCCTTGTACGTTAAGGAACTGGCTACTTACTTTATTACTTTTTAATATAATTTTTTTTCGTAATGGTCTTATATCATTCTCCTCCGCACACCTTTTCTAAAAATTAGCTCAGTTTAGAGATCTTTGCAACAGAACCCTCTTAGTCCTCTTTTGGAAGAACAATTCTTTTATACAATTGAACTGTAATGAAGTAGTAAATCGCGTAAATGACTACGAACATAACAATCGGAACCCAAATACGGAAATACGGATCATGTAATATAAATCCAAACATATTCATACCAACTAAAACGTGAGTAATACCCACAATCGCTGGGAATAAGAACACTAAAAATAACTCTTTATAAATAGACTTCGTTAATAGTTCGCGGCGAACACCGATTTTACGAAGCATCTGATAACGTGTAATATCTTTTGATGCACCAGATAAAATCTTAAACATTAAACAACTTGCCATCATCGCTAAGAAGGCAATTCCTAGGAAGAAGCCCATGAATACAGTTCCGCTTGTAAAGCCGTAAAACTCAGTGTATATAGAATATTTACTTGTCAACTCGACTTCTGCTATTTTATATTTAGCTAATTGCAATTCGTCAATTTTTTTCAATTCTTTTTTATATGTTAAGAAATCATTTGTTTTTCCAAGAAATGCAATGTTCTCTTTACCTTGCAAACCATCATACATTTTTTTATCTACAATTTTGATTGTTTGATCAGTGTATAGATAATGTGGTTGAATCTTTATAAATGCGGTACGCCACTCCTTAGGTAAATTATCAGATGTCCTCTCAATAAGATTTAAAGTAGCACCTACTGGTAATTCTTCAGAAACGCGTTTGATTTTACTGGCATCTGCCAGTCTTTTAGCATTTTTTGAGTCTTGTACTAAAGGACGATTTTTCTCTAATTCTTCTTTTATATAATACACATATTTATCGTCTGTTTTGTAATGATATTCATTTTTCTCTTGGAATGTCATACCATTTAATATTTTCTTTTCCTCTGTGCTTGGATTATGAATCACTACATCATAAATCGCCAAAGTATCTACAGTACGCATAACGTTATTTTTAAAGGCCATACCAGTTGAAATTGCACCTGCTCCAAGTGCAACTAACATCGCTATTGTCGCTAGTACTTTTGTTAAACTATTAATACGGAAGTTTAATTGCGCGAATGTAAAAGCATTAAGACCTTTTTCACTACGCTTTTTATTACTCTTTAGTTTTTTAATCATAAATGGAAGGGCGGATCCAAATAACATGTAAGTCCCTGATATTATTGTAATTAATGCAATGATAACTCCCATTTCTTGTAACTTAGATATATTAATCATAGAATAATAACCAACGCCTAGTAAAATAATTGCAAAGACTGCAACGATTCCCGTGATTTTCCCTTTAACCACAGGACGTTCGGTTTGCGCATCTGCATGTACAAGTTGTAATACTGAAATACGTGATAATTTAATGCTATTCATAATGGCAGCTAACACAAATAGTGCACAGAAGAAAATACAAGTAACAGTTATTGATGGAACATAAAAGGCTTGATAACCACCTCCAGTAAACTCAAGTTGCTTCATAAGTAACTGTCCAACCCCTTGTGAAAGACCTAGACCGACTGTAATTCCGATTACAAGGGACGCCGCACCTAACACTATGGTCTCAATAAACATAAGAAATGTAACCTTATGCTTCTTTGCTCCTAACATCATATACATACCAAATTCTTTTTGCCGAAGTGATAGTAAGAAAGAATTCGCATACAAAATGTAGAAGAATGTGATGATCGCTAGTAGCACCGTACCAGCATGGAAGACGAATCCAATTTGACTAATAGTAGAATTGGATTTAAGAAATGCTTCATTCTGCGCTAATGTTTGGAACATGTAAAAAATTGAAATTGACATAACGAGACCAACAAGTAAGACGATATAATCTTTTAGCTTACTTGTTAGTCCTGACATGGAAAGCTTAAATAACATGCTTGAACCTCCTTTCTTATGCTTTTTGTGTACCTAAATCTGCAAGCACATCTAAAATTTCTTTATAGAACTTTTCACGCGTATCAGTACGATGAATTTCTTTATATAATTCGCCATCTTGAATGAATAGAATACGTCGGCAGTAACTTGCACTAAACGGATCATGTGTAACCATCATAATGGAAACACCTTGTTCTTCATTTAGATTTGTCATCGCATCTAAAAGACTCGTTGCATTTTTAGAATCAAGTGACCCTGTTGGCTCATCTCCTAAAATAATTGCTGGTTCATGTACAAGCGCACGGGCTGCTGCTGAACGTTGCTTTTGTCCACCAGATACTTCAGATGGATATTTTTGAAGTATTGCTGAAATCCCTAACATGTCCGCTACTTTTTCCACTTTCGGTCCAATCTTACGAGACGGAACACCTTGAAGTGAAAGCGGCAATGCAATATTTTCATAAATGGATAGGTTCTCTAGTAAATTAAAGTCCTGGAAGATGAATCCTAATTTTTGAGAACGGAAATCAGAAAGCGCTCCTTGCTTCATCTTCGTAATATCCGTGCCTGCAATTTTAACAGCACCGCCTGTTGCTTTATCCAATGTTGAGATTACATTTAGTAACGTTGTTTTGCCTGAACCAGATGGTCCCATGATGCCAACAAATTCACCCTCTTGAATCGAGAACGACACACCTTTTAATGCGTGTGATTGGCTTTCGCCTTTTTTACCGTATACTTTTTGGACGTTTTTAACGTCGACAACTGGTTTGTTCATATATATCCTCCTACACTTGTTTTTCCTTTTCCTATTCTGTGGTTTTTCGACATAATCCGCCATCGGTTAACATTACATTTACCTTACATTTTTGTAATATATAAAACCAGGTCCTGTTGCAAAGTTGAACAGTGTCCCAAAATAATAAATTTAGCATGAATCCCCTTTTTCGGGGGGATGTGCAAAAATACCCAGCATAAAAAATCGATTCCTTTACATAAAGGAGCCGATTTTTTTAATTTGGCTTATTAAGCTAATGCCCCCATTAGTTTAATTAAAGGACATTTATATAGAAAACAGATGAATATTTTATTGGATTCTCATATGAACTATCATTAATTTACAAGTACTATTTGCCCTAACTCTGATACCAATATAAAGCGAGGTCATTCATTGTTGAAGTGTGCCCCTGTTGCCTTAGCATGGTTGTTATGTTACCTCGATGATAGGTACCATGATTAGCAACATGAAATAAAATTTCTGAGTATGCAGTCTCTCTAGCACCTGACCAAGGATTATTCAAATTAATTTTTTGTTCTAAATCTTTTTGGCTATTCATCCATTCTTCATACTGTGAAGCTAGTTCTTCGAAATACTTAATAAATTCATCTACAGAATATAAATTAGTCTTTTCTAATAATGACATAGAAGCTTCCAATGCTTCTTGCATATCAATTCCTTTAAGTACTTGTAACCACATTACATCTACTACATAGATATGGCTAAACGTTTGAGCAATATTTGGATATGAACTATTAGCCTCTTTATATAGGACATTGTTTGGTAATTCTTTCATTCTTTCTAGTAACACCTTATTAGCCCAAAGATGGTACTTATACATATTTTTTGCATGGTTCATTTAACAGCTACTCCTTTAGTTCTGTTTTTTTAAAAGTTGATATCTAGATTATAAAAAAAGATATATGACAGCAGCTTGTCATATATCTTCATAAACCTTTATTATTTTTTTTGCTTCATCTATTAAAATTGATTGCAGTTCCATCGGTTTTACAATTTTAGCACCGCTACCAAAGCTTAAAAGAATCGATTTAAGCCATCCAGCCTGTAGAGGTTGATAAACAGAAATTGTAATTGTCATACTTCCGTCATCGTTAATGGTTTTTGAAGAATTCTGGAATTGGTCTAATGCTTCTGCTAAAGAATTAGGACTTACCCAGATTACCACATCCTCAAAACCCACCAGATTACGGTTTGAATAAAATGCTTCATCTTTAATTTCGTGATTTTGTAGAAACTTTTCTTGTGTCAAAGTGACATCCATCATACGTGATAATCTAAATTCTCTATAATTCTGACGTTCTCTACAATAACCATATATATACCAGTTACGGAACTTATAATGAAGGTGAATAGGTTCTACTTCACGAGATGTAAATTCATTTTTATTGCTTACATAATTAAAACGGGTCACCTTTTTTTCATGTATAGCTTTTCGCAGATTCATTAATGAATTGGGTTCTGTTCTATGGCTTTCCAAGTCAACCAATAAAGACTTATTATTACTGTTTGTATCCAGTAATTTTAGCCTATCTATCGTATGTTCAATTTCTTTATCTTTAAAAATATTCGATAAACTACTTAATACTGTAATTAAATTCAGAATGTCATAAGAACCCATTAAGCTTTTATCAAATTTGTATCCCTTTATTATACCGAATCCCCCGTTAGTCCCTTGGTAAGAAACAACTGGTATTCCAGCAGCACAAATAGCTTCGATGTCTCTATAAATTGTCCGTGGTGATACTTGAAATTCATCAGCTAAACTAGAAGCTGACAAAATTTCATTATTTAAGAGCTTGAATATGATTGATATCAAACGTTCTAATTTCAATTCTCATTTCCTTCCCTTAATAATTGATTAAGCGACCATTGTCATTCCATTGACCGTACATTTTATTTTCTCTGGTATTTTCAATAAACTTATCCAATCTTTTATTAAAAATATTAGGTTCATTTCTATAACTTTGTATCGTATCAATTCTAATCCTTCTGTATAGATCAGGAAAATTAATGAAGTTTTGATATAATTGGTCATCTTCTTTCAACCGAGTTTCAATATCTGCATCTATAGTAAAAGATTCAGGTCGCATATCAGGAAGAACTCTCAGTCCTTCTTCTTTCATCAAACCTAATTGATATAATCTCCTTACTCTTTCCTTATTTAATTCTGTCCAATTACTGTTTTTCTTTCTTGGGGAAAGTCTTTGAGCAAGTTCAGTATCTGATATTTTCTTCTTTATGCCATCAATCCAACCAAAACATAGTGCCTCTTCAACTGCATCTAAATACTGAATCACTTCTGATTGTTCAGTTATACTTACTATCACCCAACAAAATCTTTCTGTTTTTGAGTTTTCCTCAAGCCAATCTCTTAATTCCAACCTTGTCGTAACTCTAAGTAAATTCTCTATTTCCATTTTTAAAATTATCCTTTCTAAAATGAATATATGTCCTAAATATAACTGTTTAATAAATTTGTTATATCGGTAACATAAATGGTACCATCTTCTCGTAAATCTCCTAGCATTTTTTTGAGTTGTTCGCGATCCTTTGTTACTCCAGAAATTTCCTCTTAAAAATAATGTCCATTCATTGAAGAAGCCATAGAGATAGAATAGCTTTATTACATTTTGTCTTATTCCCCTTTTTCGGAGGATGGGCAAAAACACGCTATAACTGTCTTAATTAGATATAGCGTGCTTTATTCTGTAGACTGTTTGCCGAGTTATACCGTTTTCTTTTGCAATATGAGAAATGGCTTCGCCATCATTTAACATTTCAATCACTCGATTGTATACTAACCTTTTTTGAGGGTCCTTTGCTGTTGGGGAATAGATGGTTGGTCTTCCTTTATAGACACCTTTCTGTTTGGCTATCGAAATTCCTTGTGCTTGTCTCCTTTTCGTTTCTGTTCGTTCCTGTTCCGCAATCATAGCCAAGATTTGAATGATTAAATCTTTGATGAATTTATCTAATAAAGAATTTCCAATTGCTTCTGCCATAATAGGTAGGCTTGTAATAATTAACTTTACTTCCTTTTTCTTTAGATAATTAACAGTCTGAATAATTTCATCATAATTACGTCCAAGTCTGTCGATAGCTTCTACCATAAATGTATCTCCACTTCGAACAAATTGTAATGCCTCTTGAAATGCTTCTCTATTGTGAACAGATGCACCAGATTTTTGTTCAGTGAATATTTTTTCCGCTCCAAATTCTTTTAATATTTGTATCTGTCTATTTAAATTTTGATCTAAAGTTGAAACTCTAGCATAAGCAATTTTCATTTTTCAAAATCCACCCCATTTTCAAACCTATTATCATACACCCTAATCATACAATTGGAACCGAGTGTTTTCAATAGCCAACCAATGGATGATTAGGGTCTACCCATAATAGACAAAATTGGATTCTTTATCGTAAGATGAAAGAGTCCGCCACCACTTTTGGTATAATGCTAACTAGGAGGAATGAGATTGACTTCAGTTGAACGTACAGCATATCCCAGATTTAAACAAAACTTAACTAAGAAAGAGCTTGCAACAATTTATACGATTACACATGAAGAAAATATATTTGCACATCGTGTAGCACGTGGAGAAAGTTCGGTTTTTAATTGTTTAGTCATGTTAAAGTCTTTTCAACGATTAGGCTATTTTCCACGTCCTAAGGATATTCCACCAATGGTGATTCAACATATTCGTTCATGCCTTAGTATATCTGATGAAAAAGAACTCAAATTCAATCCAAAAGTGATGTATCGACATCAAAAAGAAATTCGTCAATATTTACACGTATATGCATTTGGAAAAGATGCTTTGCATGTAGCTACAAAGGCTATCTATAATGCTTCTCACGTGATGGATCATCCTCCGGATTTAATTAATGTTGCCATTGAAGAATTAATTAAAGAGCGCTATGAATTACCAGCATTCAGTACTTTAGATAGACTTGCTCGTCGTGTCCGAACACTGGTTAACAACCAATTGTGTCATATAGTTATGACTCAGTTGTCAAAACAAGAAAAACATAAACTTGATGAATTACTTTATACTTCGCAAGAAACTAAGCACTCTGGTTTTAATTATTTTAAAGAACTTCCTAAAAGCCCCTCAATTTCTCATATGAAAGAGCTACAAAACAAACTAGATTTTATTACATCTTTTATGTCGAACATCGAGGAACTATTAAAAGAGATTCCAAATTCTAAAATTAAACACTTTGCATCAGAAGCACTAGTTTTAGATGCATCAGAAATAAAAGACTTTCATATGGCCAAAAGGTATATGTTGTTATTGTCTGTTATTTATCGTTCACAAATTGTAACAAGAGATAACATAATAGATATGTTTTTAAAAAGGATTGCTAGGATACATAAAAGAGGAAAAGAAAAATTGACTTTTTTACGAGAACAGCAACGTTCTATAAGTGAAAACCTTATTTCTATATTAAGTGAAGTTTTACATACGACTCATATGTATGATGATACGAACATGATAGGAAGTAAAATAACGGAGTTATTTGAAGAAAAAGGCGGTATCGATTCTTTACAACAAGATTGCCTAGCTATTTCTGCGTATAATGGGAATAATTATCTTCCTCTATTAGAAAAGTTCTATAACAGTCATAGAAAAACCTTATTTCGATTGACTTCATTATTAAAATTGGATTCAACGACTCAGGATGATTCTCTTATAAAAGCTTTACAATTTTTGTTGCTAAATGAAAATCGAAGAGTAGAACACCTTCCTACTAATCTTGATTTATCATTCGCAAACGAGCAATGGAGACAAACTCTTCGAGTTGGAAAGGATTCTAATTTATTGTATCGTAAACGTCTTGAAATCTGTATATTTTCCTATTTAGCTTCAGAATTAAAAACAGGTGATGTGAGTGTACAAGGTTCTGAAAAATACGCTGATTATAGGAAACAGTTACTACCTTGGGAAGAATGCGAACCGCTAGTTAAGGATTATTGTAAAGAACTTAATTTCCCTTCATCTCCTACTCATTTTGTTAAACAACTGAAACACAAGTTAACTTCTGTCGCCAATACGGTAGATTTAAATTATCCAAATAATGGTCAGGTGATTATAACAGAAGATGGAGAACCTATTTTAAAACGATTAACACGCAGAGATGTGTCTACAAGTAGTAAATTGTTAGAAAAAGAAATTATACAACGTTTACCAGAACGAACCGTATTAGACATACTTTGTAATGTAGAACATTGGACTCATTGGACCAGACACTTGGGTCCTTTATCCGGATCTGATCCTAAATTAGAAAATCCAACGGAACGCTACATTGTTACTACATTTGGATATGGATGTAATTTAGGACCAACACAAACAGCCAAACATATGCGTAATACGATTACAGCTCACATGCTTTCTTTTGTTAATCGTAGACATATTCATATTCCGAAATTAAATGCGGCTCTTCAGGATGTTTTGAATCAATATAATACATTTAGTTTACCAAAACTATGGGGAACGGGAAAAGTAGCTTCAGCTGATGGAACAAAACATGATATGTATATAGAAAATTTAGTATCAGAATACCACATTCGTTATGGCGGATATGGAGGGCTTGCCTATCATCATGTTGCGGATAATTATATCGCTCTTTTTAGTCATTTTATCCCCTGTGGTGTTTGGGAAGCGGTATATATTATTGATGGGCTATTAAAAAATAAATCTGATATTCAACCAGATACTCTTCATGCGGATACACAAGGACAATCGACACCTGTATTTGCCTTATCCTATCTATTAGGAATTCATCTTATGCCTAGAATTCGAAATTGGAAAGATTTAAAATTTTTCCGTCCAGATAAACATACGCATTACAAACATATAGACCCTTTATTTAAAGATGTAATTGATTGGGGGTTGATTGAAACACATTGGAAAGACTTATTTCAAGTGGTTGTTTCAATTAAGATGGGGAAAATATTACCTTCGACGCTTCTTAGAAAGTTAAGTAGTAATAGTAAGAAAAACCGATTATATCAAGCGTTTCGAGAGCTTGGAAGAGTGATTCGAACAATCTTTCTTCTTCAGTATATTTCAGATATGAAATTACGTGAACAAATTACAGCTAGTACCAATAAAGTAGAAGCCTATAATGGTTTTTCAAAATGGTTGTTTTTTGGCGGCGATGGTATTATTACGGAAAACGATCCAATCGAACAGGAAAAACGTATCAAATACAATGATTTAATCACCAATTCTGTAATTTTTCAAAATGTAGTAGATATCACTATGATTTTATGGCAACTAAAAAAAGAAGGTTATCGCTTTTCACGCCAAGATTTAGAAAGGCTAAGTCCTTATATGACTAGACATATAAAACGCTTTGGGGATTATGTAATTGATTTACAGAAAATCCCCCAGCCAATAGAAGAAACGATCCCTCTATAAGCTCAATAGGTCATAGTTGGGAAAAAAAGTAAGGCTATGACCTATTTTTACACGTATCTCGGCTGTACCCCTAATCGACTTTATTGTAAATTAAACAACTTTATTATCACTCAATATTATGTTAGTACGTTGGTTGTACCCCGAATAGAAATCCCCTTGTTGACTATAATTTGAATATATTTAATAAGTACGGTACATGAAATTTTATAAAGTGGGGACATATGAGATTACATTTAATAAAAATAGGGGAGAATGGAATGTAAGAGTATGGGGCAAATGTATTTACTATTATAAAAATGGAGGGATGTTATGAACGCAGTTTTTAGAAAGTATAAACGGTCTTTAAACGCGTTAAATGCTGCCAATACATACTTAGATAGTTTATTGCAAACAAAAACGTATCTGCAGCTCATAATACTGATCTTATTTTGTATCGCTACAGTATACTTACCTTCCCCTGCATTTACGTTCAATTTTATAAATAATATAGATATCCTGTTACAATATGCGTTTAAAGCATTATGTTTTTCGCTTCCTATCTCATTGGTATTTTTATTTATAATGTGGGATCAAAGATTTTTGTTTTCTAAAAAAATCACTTTCCAGCATCTGAAAATCTCTTTCTTCAGTGCTTTCATTATTTATATTATTATGTTGCTGTTTTTGGCTGTACTAATATCCCTAACAACATTCACCGGGACGTCTAACCCCATTGGGAGTGAAGGGAATAACAATATGTTTCATAAAACGCCTGGAATTGCAATACAATTAATTGGTGAGAATATTATGTTTGTATCTATATTATTCTTTTGGCACAAGATTACACGCTCCTTCGTAACAAGTCCCATTACCTCAATTACAACCTCTTTAATATTGTCTGGAAGCTCATTTGGGCTACTCCATCTTTCCACTTATAATTTTAACTGGATACAATGTTTAACTATCATCGGTATACCAGCCATCGCTCAAATGATTTTCTTTCTAATATTTAAAAATATCCATATGGGATACATACTTCACTTCAATTACAATTTAATTATTATGCTTTTTAACTACATAGTTTCTATTTAAACTATTTTACAACTAAAAACAAAAGAAAAGGTACCCCTGCTGCAAGGTACCTTTTCTAAGGGGTATAACTCATTAGCTAAGCGGCCGTTGGTCAAGTATACCGCCTAGACTATTACATGAGTTATGTTTTTATTATACATTGATCATATCAAAAATATTATCATTAGTGAAATTAACTTTCATTATTTTTTAATTTTAAAGCTGCCACCATAATAATAATTTTCTCCAAGTTTCATAACAGCTACATATGATCCTGGCTCATAAACTGATGTAATAGGTGTTACAAATCTACCATAAATATGCGCAGTACCAGAATCATAAATTGTTTTATATCTTTGCATATTTACTACTTTATTTTCATTTAATCGATATATCTTTACAATACCTGTATCTTTACCACCTGTATAAATTGAGATTCAGCAGAAGCAGTGGAAATGTTTCCAACAGTATAAGAAAATACACTGACTCCAATAGTTAACGTCCCAATAGTAGCTACTTTTCCTAAAAGTTTCATTTTTAAGCCTCCTAGTTTATTAAGAGCTTTAAAATCTTACTCATGAAATACAGCTGTACAATCAACTGATAAAAATGTTGGGTTAAAATAAAGTTTGATTATAAATGCTTTGAAAATCCTTATTGAATTAGCACTAAAAAGAATCCATTTCGAAAAAAGATTAATCAAAATGGATTCCCATGTTAAAGTCTAAACGTAGATTTTATAAAAAGATTGGTCAAAACTAATGAGCATATCAATTACAAAAGTTTACTTACTTGTACTAGAATTATTCTATTCTTCAAACCAAAACAGAGTCTGGATAGGCGCTTCTAATACCTTTGCAATATCATAAGTAAGTTTGAATGAAGGGTTATATTTTCCGTTTTCGAGATTGCCAATTGTTTCTCTTCTAACCCCAACCTTATTAGCTAAATCTTCCTGAGACATATGTAACTTTACTCTATATTCTTTCATTCGAGTCTTAAGTGGCATCTTGCATTCCTTTCTTTTCTCTACGCTCAAATATTTCTAAATTAATTAAGAAGGTACCTAATGGTGCAAAAACTGAAATAATAACAAGGAAACGAATTATATGTAGATTTTCAAAAATAAAAATACTCAAAACTAGTATGATACCTAGTACCAATGCTACGAAAAAAGCTCTTGTAGCAGAGATGCGAACATGTAGTATAAAAAGCTCATCTGGTACTACTTTTGCATATGCAAAGAAGAAAAAGAAACTGAATAGGAGACCTGCCCACGTAATATCACCTAAAAATGTGAAAGGTGCCAAAAACCCTAAAAAACCGATAAATCCTAAATAAGCTATTTTATTTTTCATACAATCCTCCCACGTGACATATTTCACTCTTTATGTTAAAAATATATCACATAGTTTTGCAAATAGAAAGGATTTAAAACAGTACAAATTTGTTTTAAATCGACAGTAAAACCACAAAAAGATACGTGAAATTGCTGCTAAAAGCACCCTTCAAAAGAATCGTTATAACAAAAAACACACATTATTGATACAATATAATTATTCATCGAACTAAAGAGAAAACACAATATAAATTTAGGAGGAGAAATACTTTGGAAATAGATCAAATAAAGAATATCCTAAGAAAAAGAGCAACTATCTTTCAAACAGGAGGAAAAAGACCCGATTTATCTATAAATGAAAGTTGGATTGGAAAAATTCCCTATTCATTACCAAATGAAACTTATCCAATCGACCGCTATCAAGAAAAAATGTATGGGATCATGATGCTTAATTTAACTCAAATACCTTTTGTTCCAGAAGCAGTAAAAGATATGAAAGCCATCGCAGTATTTCTATCTCCAAACTTTGCTAAAGATTTGTCCAACTTATCAGGAAATTTTTGTATTAGAGAATATGATTCTTTAGAGAAACTAGTACCGAATGAAATGTCACTTACGTTTCCTAAACTAAAACCTTTTCCCTTAATTCCTAAATTAGTAACTAATGAGTTTCCACAATGGGATACAGAAGATTTTCCAAACAATATGCAAAATAGAATTTTAGAACTTGAAAACACAAATGAGATTGACTACTACGAGGATATTTTTGAAGAAAATCATTACATACATAAATTAGGTGGCTATGCTTGTTTTGCCCAATCAGGCATCCAATGGCCCGCGGATTATGAATTTATTTTTCAAATAACAGACGACCCAAAAGCACATTTAAAGATTATTCATGGCGGCGGAATTTATTTTGCTAAAAATAGCAAAACAAATGATTGGATCGCACATTGTGACTTTTTATAGAATTAGAATATAAAGTGACGTTTTCTCGTGTGAAATTTTGCTTAGCATATATTCTTGTTAAAATGTTGGCGGTATGTCTATAACTACAAGCTTTAATGGATTAAAAGGAAAAAGGGGATTTACAATGAAGAAATATGTCAAATTACAAGCGTGAGGTAGGCCATCTAGTCTCATTGGTTAAAAGAACTTTATTCATTAAATATATTTAATGAATAAAGTTCTTTTTTAATTTGTAATTAGCCCCCATAACTAGGTCTTTTTAGAACATCGTGACCTTATTTCAAATCTACATATATTTATCTTGAACTAAAAAATCTCCTTTTAAAAGAACGTTAGTTCGTATATAATACAAACAGAACAAACGTTCTTTTGAAGGAGATGTATTAAATATGTATGACTATTCCCTTTTGCCTAACCGCAAAATTTGTTTTGTTGATTTGAAAAGCTTTTACGCATCAGTTAGTTGCGTTAAAAGAGGGCTAGATCCTCGATATACAAAACTTGCCGTAGTGGGGGATGTTAATCGTAGCGGTTCAATTGTACTTGCAGCAACTCCTCCATTAAAAGCATTAGGTGTCAAAAGAATGGCTAGGAGCTGGGAGATACCTAAAAGGTCAGATATTATAGTTGTTAACCCTAATATGGAAACTTATATTAAATGTTCTAATTACATAACAAGTTTAGCGTTACAATATGTAGCACCAGAGGATTTTTTTCAATACAGCATCGATGAATTCGCTTTAGAGCTAGATTCATCTCTACATTTATTTGCTTCAACGCCTTATGAATTCGCTCTTAATTTCCAAAAAGAAATATACAAAAAAACAAGACTAGAATGCACAATCGGTTTAGGACCAAACATACTCATGAGCAAGCTAGCGCTTGACCTGGAGTCGAAAAAAAATGAAACTGGCATTGCGCAATGGGGATACGAGGATATTCCAACTAAGCTGGGGTAGTACCAGCGTCTGTACAACCAGGGGCAAAGTAAATTTAAATTAGTTTGCAAAGTCCTATATAAAGGGCTTTTTTTATACTTCAGATTCTTATAAGATGTTGCTGATACTTACTATTATAGGGAGGGAGCAACATAATGAAGCAAAATTGGGATCTGGAGGAACTAATTGAACATTTCACAGTTTTTCCAGAAGAGGTTCGTTTACTTGGAAACAAATATGGTGGAACAAGACTTGGATTTGCTGTTCTTCTTAAGT
The DNA here is from genome assembly GCF_030285945.1 of Bacillus arachidis. Classification (NCBI taxonomy): domain Bacteria; kingdom Bacillati; phylum Bacillota; class Bacilli; order Caryophanales; family Bacillaceae; genus Bacillus; species Bacillus arachidis. Next base: position 65,490 of record NZ_CP127373.1, read on the forward strand.
GTTTTCAATATCAAGGCCGTTTTCCAAAAGGAAAACATGAGATACCAAAAGATATTATTAATTTTGTCTCAAAGCAATTAACCGTTTCTTCCGAATTGTTCCAAGAATACGACTGGAATGGAAGATCTATTAAATATCACCGTGCTCAAATACGGGACTATATGGCATTTAGAGACTGTACGCTAGAAGATATGGAACATATAAAAAAATGGATCCATACAAACATATTACCTCAAGATTTGCAGATAGAAAGGGTTAGGGAACATGTATTACGTTACTTAAAAGAAAAGAAGATTGTTCCTCCTGCTCAGGATCATCTAGATCGAAATATCAAATCCGCCATCCATCAATATGAAGAAAGCTTTTTTCAATCTATCTATTCGCGCCTCTCAGAACACTCCAAATCAAAATTAGATACTTTCGTACGTACATGGTCAAATACAGAACAGATGGAAGAAGATGAGACAATCCTCAGTTTTCGAGAACTTGTGTCCGATCCTGGAAGAATTGGATTAGACAGCCTATTCCGAGAGGTAGACAAACTACGTACAGTTCGCGATATACAGCTTCCACAAGACTTATTTTATGGTGTACCACCCAAAGTAATTAAGAAATACAGGCAAAGAGCTGTTTCTGAGGATATCAGAGAGTTACGTAGGCATCCTATTCACATTCGATATACCTTGCTTTCTGCCTTCTTTTGGTGCCGAGGTAGAGAAATTACAGACAATCTTGTTGAACTTATTATACAGATTGTACATCGTATGGGGGCTAGAGCGGAACGCAGAGTAGAAAAGGAATTTCTACGCGACTTAAGAAAGGTAAGAGGTAAAACGAATTTGTTATTCCGGCTGGCTGAAAAAGCAGTTGAACAACCCGATGGTGTCATACGAGATGTCTTGTTCCCTATCGTTAGCGAAGATACGCTAAAAGATATTGTGAAGGAAACGAAACATGCTGGCCCAGCTTACAGACAAAAGGTATATACCGTCATGAGATCATCTTATGGAAACCATTATAGGAGAATGATACCGGATTTATTAGATGTATTAGAATTTCAATCGAATAACGATGTGCATAGACCTGTTATTGATGCTATTTATTTGTTGAAACAGTATCGACGTACAAGTCAATATACGTATGATGAGGCAGATTATATCCCTATAGAAGGGGTTATAAAGCCCAATTGGATTGAAACGGTTATAGATAAGGAAACAAACCGGGTTAACCGAATTAATTATGAAATTTGTGTCCTACAAGCTTTAAGAGATCGACTAAGATGTAAAGAAGTATGGGTGGTAGGTGCTGATCGTTATAGAAACCCTGAAGAAGATTTACCAGAGGATTTTGAGAAAAAAAGAGAAGAGCATTACAAAGCATTACGAAAACCCCTTGAAGTGCAGACTTTAATTCGAGAGCTTAAACAAAATATGTCCAAGCGCTAATAATAAACCAGTTGCCACTGTACCTGTACGATTACGTCCACCGGAGCAATGGAAAAATACTTTTTTATCTTGTTCAAAAGCTTCTTTGACCGCTGCAATTGCTTTTCTTACTGATTCATCTTGTCCTTCAACACCTTCTACGATAGGATAAGCATGACGTTTAGTTCCAGCCGGAAATCCTTCTGGTTCTTCTCCTCCAGCACGTAAGTCAAACACCTCTGTAATCCCGTGTTTTTTTACTGCCTCTTGTATTGCGTCCACTCCACCAATATATACTTTTCCTTTTACGAGTTCGTGATAGTTCGTCATGTTTGTTAATCTCCTTCAATTATTATTTAGCAACAGTTAGATCCGCCACTGATAACAAGGCCTGCACCTTGTTGATCTTCTACATAATCTAGTGTCAATGTATTTACTAATTCAACAACCTTTGGATCCATAGCAACTTGAATACCGTTTACTGTTTCTTTGACATCATTTTCTTGTGCTTCGCCTAAATTAATACCGTAGCTAGGACCACAGCATCCAGCACCATCAAATGTAAAACGTAATGTTGTAACACCATTTTCTTTCATAGCAGTTTCAATAAACTCTTTTGCTTTATCTGTAATATTCATTTTCATTTCTCCCCTTCATAGTAACTAATTAAAAATGTTTTATTTCACTAAAGCTTTAAGCTTCTCATATCCCACAATATCATCTGATTGCCAAGGGATGATAACACAGTTATTTTGTGATTCCTTTTGAACCGCTTGAATCCATTGTACTTCAGACTGCGCTCTTCCTCTTAACACGGAATCACTTGTATGTGTTGCATAAAAACTTTGATTGATAACCCACCATTTCGGATTAATATTCGCACGTTGTAAGTCTCCTTGTAGACGACTTGCTTCATGAACTGGTGTCGCTTCTGCAAGCGTTACAATTACAACACTTGTTTCTTCTGGATTACGCAAACGTGGTAATAAGTTCTTCACAGACTGTGGTACTTCACCGGAAGAACGTGCAATTTCCTTATGATACGTTTGTGCCGCATCCAACAACAATAACGTATGACCCGTTGGCGCTGTATCAATAACTACAATTTCATCATTTGCTCTTTCAACAATATCCGCTAAAGCTCGGAAAACTGCGATTTCTTCTGTACAAGGAGAACGTAAATCTTCTTCTAAATACGCTAAACCTTCTTCGTCAACCGTATCTTTTGCTTGCTCTATGACTTCCTTACGATAGTTTTCAACTTCTACTTTTGGATCAATTCGACTTATCGTAATATTCCCTTGTTCTCCATGCATGACATAATCAATATGTGCTGCGGGATCAGTTGTAGTTAAGTGTACATGGTGTCCTTTTTCAGCCAGACCAACTGCAATTGCAGAAGCTACCGTAGTCTTTCCGACACCACCTTTTCCCATTGTAAAAATTACTCGTTTTCCTGATTCTGAAAGATTAGTAATCAATGTCTGAAGTGAAGGAATAGAGACGGCATTTGCTTTTTCATTCGAAATCGAGAGATTTTCCATTGGTTGAACCAGTTTTCTCATATTCTCTATCCCAGTAACATTAAACGGTACTAATGGAATTTCATAAGTAGGAAGATTCTTTAATTCTTCTGCCATGTTTTCTAACGCACGTGATTGTCTCTTAAACAATGCATTTGAGACATCATCATTTTGCACATAGTCTTTCAAGATCCCATTTACAAGTAGAAATTGATTACTAACACCAATTTCTTTTAATTCATGAGCTGCTCGTTCCGCTTCTTGCAATGGAGAACTATCTGGTCGTGTGACAAGCAATAACATTGTTTGTTTTGGATTAGATAGTGCTTGAACCGTTTGACTATATAACTCTTTTTTATCTCCAAGGCCTGCTAATGGTCCTAAACAAGAAGCTCCATGAGTACTTTCTTCTAGGAAACCACTCCAAGCCGTAGGAAGTTGAAGAAGACGTAACGTATGACCTGTTGGCGCTGTATCAAATATAATGTGATCGAATTTCGATGTTAATTCTTTATTTGTAAGTAACGTAGAGAATTCATCAAATGCGGCCATTTCTACTGTGCAAGCTCCAGATAATTGCTCTTCCATCGTTGTAATAACTGTATCAGGGAGCTTTCCACGGTATGGCCCAACAACACGTTCTTTATATTCATGGGCTGCTGTTTCAGGATCCAAGTTAGCTACTTGCAGATTCGAAACACTTGGAATTTCTTTCGGTTTATTCGTAAGCTCTATTTCAAACACATCTTGTAAATTAGAAGCTGGGTCAGTACTTATTAATAAAACTTGTTTCCCCATATCAGCTAACGTAATAGCTGTTGCACATGCAGTAGATGTTTTTCCAACTCCACCTTTACCAGTAAAGAATAAAAATGGTGTGAATGCTATTGTGTTTGGATTATATAAGTTTGTCATTGCCTTTCACTTCTTTCTCTATTTTTTCACGTTCAGCTTTAAACGTACGACTGGCTTTTGACTCAACTCTTCTTTTGTTACATCTGTTAATTGTGCAAGTTCTCCATTTGTAAGGTGACCTTTTTCTTTTACTACTTTTCCATCTGCCAAAGTTACAGGTAACACGTCTGGTCCTTTATCTGTTAAAAGTTGACTGATAACAACATTATTAGCAAATGCATCTGGTTCACTTGCCAAATTATAACGAGTTACATCAATTCCTTTATTTTTCAAGTTGTTAACAGCAACTGAAATACGAATTAACTCTGGATCAACACTTGGACCGCAAACTCCGGTAGAACAACACATTGCAGGATCAAAAATTTCAATCTTTTTCATCTCTGATTTCTCCCCTTCTTTATAAAAAAGCCGAGAAAGAATTCTCGGCCTATTTTATTTTCAATTATTCTCCTGTTTCAGCATACTTTTTAATGCGTGCGCCAATTTCATCACGAACTCTTTGGAATACAGACCATTCCTGACCCGCTGGATCATCAAATCCCCAGTGAACTCGTTTTACATGTGGTGGTGTTGTCGGACATATATCATTTGCGTGACCACAAAGTGTTACAACTAAATCTGCTTTGTCTAAAATATCACGGTCAATGATATCAGATGTTTGGTCCGTAATATCGATGTCTACTTCTTTCATTGCTTTAATTGCATTCGGATTTACTCCGTGTGCCTCAATACCAGCAGAAAGTACATTCCATTTGTCACCTAAATATTTTTTACCCCAAGCTTCTGCCATTTGGCTACGACATGAGTTTCCTGTGCATAAAAAGTAAATTGTTTTCTTGTTTTCCATGATAATTCCACCTTTATTATGAATGTTTATTTTTATTGTGTTTGAAAGTATTTACGTTGGAACCAAAGTGCTACATTTACAAGTGCTATCATAACTGGCACCTCAACTAAAGGTCCGATTACTGCTGCAAACGCTGCGCCTGACTGAATTCCAAATACACCTACAGCTACTGCAATCGCTAATTCAAAGTTATTGCTTCCAGCCGTAAACGCTAATGTTGTTGATACCCCGTAACTTGCACCGATTTTTTTGCCCATAAAGAAAGAGACAAAGAACATGATTACAAAGTAAATGAGTAATGGAATTGCAATACGTACAACATCAAATGGTACGCTAACAATCACTTCTCCTTTTAAAGAGAACATCACAATGATTGTAAATAGTAATGCGATTAAAGTAATTGGACTAATCTTTGGAATGAATACTTTTTCATACCATTCTCGTCCTTTCGTTTTTACAAAAATTAAGCGTGTTAACATTCCTGCGATGAATGGAATTCCTAAATATATAAACACTGATTTTGCAACCTCTGCCATTGTTATATCTACAACAGCACCTTCAATTCCTAACCATTCTGGAATAACTGTTACAAACACATAAGCATATACTGAGAAAAATAACATTTGAAATACAGAGTTAAAAGCAACTAATCCAGCCGCATACTCCGTATCACCTTTTGCTAAGTCATTCCAAACGATAACCATCGCAATACAGCGAGCTAAACCTATCATAATTAAGCCCACCATATATTCTGGCTTATCCGGTAAGAATATAACAGCCAAAGCAAACATCAAAACAGGACCGATAATCCAGTTTTGTACCAGTGATAATACTAATACTTTTACATCTTTAAAAACGCGTCCCATTTCTTCGTAGCGTACTTTAGCGAGTGGCGGGTACATCATTAAAATTAAGCCAATCGCAAGTGGAATAGAAGTTGTTCCTACCTGTAGACTATTCATTCCATCAACGAATCCAGGTGATAGATATCCAACTCCAATCCCTACTGCCATTGCGAGAAAAATCCAAAGGGTTAGATATCGATCTAGGAAAGATAGACGTTTTTTCCCCGTGTTGCTCATCCTTCTCACTTCCCTTTCTAACTATTTATTAACAACCACAACGAAGTGTAGGATTGCTCTTCACAATTTGTTTAATTTTCTCTGTTTGGTCTGGTACATGTGCTAAAATATCTTCTAAAAGCGTGTATAAATCACTTGCCTGATTTAAAGAATAATAAATCCATTGGCCTCTACGCTCTTCTTGTACTAAACCTAAATCCTTTAACTTACGAAGATGCTGACTAATTGAAGGTTGACTCATATCAAATACTTCAAGAAGCTCACAGACACAGCATTCACGCTGTTTCAAAATGGAAACAATCGTTAGCCGTGTTTTATCTCCAAGCAATTTTAACAGTTGTGATGCCTTACCTAATTCTATAACCGTTTTCTCCATCTCCACACCTACCTTTTTATAATTACATAAGCATATACTTATATGTTGAGCGAAAATTAAACATAATATCCGTATATGAATTAAAATGTTAATGTTCTTTCACTTATATAAGTATATAATTAACTGCTTATATAATCAATTGAAAAGCTCCTTCACAACAGAATTTTCACACTAAAATCCCCTCCTCCTAAGGCACTATATGTATTACTTGGCCTAGAATTACTATATTCGTCATGTTTAAAAGATATACATAGAGAATATGGATTCAATTCCTGAACTTAGTCACCTAATTTAAGTCAAAATCCATGTTCAAATCATATAATACTTATATTGTCTCTACTCTATAAGTATTATATGATTTAATCTTCTTGGTACTTTAATAAGGGAGCATTTATTCTACAGAGATTAATTTCTCCATAACCATGATATCAACATACTTTCCATCTAATATCCCTTGCTTTTCAAATACTCCTACCTCACGGTACCTTAATCTTCTATATAATCCTTGACCTAAATTATTAAAAGGAAATGTAAACAAAATGAATTTGTAAAAGCCGCTCTGTTTTCCTATATTCTCTAAATAAGTAAGTAACTTTTTACCTAAGCCTTTTCCACGATATTCTCTCTTTATATATATAGATAATTCTCCTACACCTTTATACGCACAACGATGACTATAGGGATTAATAGAAGCCCAACCAACAGTTTGAGAATTCTCTTCCAACAAAATTACTGAATACCTTTTATCTCGCTGAAATAACCATTCCATGACATATTTATCCGTTTTTGTTTCAGTTTCTAAAGTAGCGATGCGATCTTCAATACCTTCATTATAAATAGTTGTAATCTCTGATACATCTTGTTCAGTTGCTCTTCTAACCTCCATTTTTATCCCCCTTAATACATTCACTTACTTATCTGTTTTAATTCCTGATAAGCCCTCAAGAAATTTTCATAGGTTTGTTTCCCTAAACTGTCTGTATTTAGTCCAAAGAAATTTTCAATCGTGTATTTCTTGGCCTGTTCGAGGCTACATTGCCGTGTATTCATAATTAACTTCATATAAGATAAAAAATATTCATTTTTCAAGTTACCTGCACGATTAATAACCATCAAATTGCCTTCTCTCATTAAAATTAATATTCATAAAGATGAAGGGTGTATTTTACTCCCCTTAATACTTACTTATTTTAAGAACAGGAATTAGTACCACAACATGAATCATCTACTTTATTAGATTTTAAATTCACACTACAAACCCCTGTTTCCGGCAAATCAAGTTCCACTTTTTCAGCAGCCTTATAGTCTCCAGTAAGATAAGCAGTAATCGATCTAACTTGCTCATAACCTGTTGCCATTAAAAATGTAGGTGCTCTTCCATAACTTTTTGAGCCTACAATATAGAAATCCTTTTCGGGCTGTCGAAGCTCTTTTTCACCGTGTGGGCGAACCGTACCACAGCTATGAAGGTTTGGATCAATAAGTGGAGCTAATGCTTCCACACTTTCCGTAGCGGAATCAATAGAAGTACGTATTTCGTCTATCATTGATAAGTTAGGTCGATTACCTGTGTTTACAATCATCTCATGTACGTCAGTAATGTTTATTTCTTTTTCCTCTTGATGACCAATAATATTCATTCCTTTTTCCGATCTAGCTACATATTGAATTTTATAAGGTGTAAATACCGTTATCCGTCCGCTATCAACTAATTGGTGAATACGGCTCCCTAAATCACCACGAGCTTCAAGTGCATCTTTTTCTTCACCACCATATGCTTCTTCAACACGTTGTTTTCTCATAATCCAAAGAATATTAGTTTCTGGATAAGTTTCTTTCAATTTAGCTAATTCCAGTAAAGCATTAATTGCGGAGTGTCCACTTCCTACAACAGCTACTCGCTTATTTACATATCGCTTTTGTTCTCTTCCTAAAATATCTGGGATTCCATAAAAAATATGCTGTTTAAGAGATTTTTCTTCCTTTAACCAAATTCCATTTGAATTCGCTGGATTAGGATTCCCCCAAGTACCTGAAGCATCTAACACAGCCCTAGCTTCATAAACTTGGAATCCACCTTCTTTTTCTGTATAAATCATAAATGGCATACTTTCACGGTTAGCTGTTTTCATTTTATCTGTATCTTTCCGTCCTATAGATACTACTCTTGTATTCAAGTGTATAAATGGTTTGATTTCTGGTAGGTCTGCTAGTGGCTGTAAGTAATTTTCAACGATCTCTTTTCCTGTCGGTAATCCTTTTAAGTCTGGTGATTCCCATCCATGCTTTTTTAAAAGAGAGAACGCTTCTTTATCTATGTTATATTGCCAAGGGGAAAATAAACGTACATGTCCCCATGTTAAAATATTTGCTCCTATACTTGAACCAGCTTCTAATAAGATGAATGATTCTCCACTCTTTGATAAATGTGCTGCCGCGGCAAGTCCTACAGGTCCTCCCCCAATAATAGCTATGGGTAATTGTTTAACCTTAGGTGAATCAATATTTGTTGGTAAGGATTTAGTTTCATTCCCACAACAATCCTGCACTTTGAATGGAATATTTATAGATTTCATAAAAAAACCTCCTATTTCTCCTAGTTAAATCAAAAAAAATTGATTTATAAATTAAAATGTGGCTGCATCATTCTCGCCCTTAATTAGGACATAGGACGAAAGATACAGCATAGTTGCTCAGATAATAATGCATCAACTTCTGTTTTATTGATGTTGTAATAACTCCAAGTTCCTTTTGTTGCCTTTGTAATGAGATTAGCATCAAGTAGCAGTTTTAAGTGATATGAAAGTTTTGATTGTGGTAAATTAAGAATTCCTGTTAAATCACAAACGCACGTTTCCCCACGCTGACATAATTCATATAGGATATGCAGTCGCTTTTGATCTGCTAATGCTTTGAATTTCTTTTCGTGTGTTTCAAAAGATTGGGTAGTTAATTGATTGTACAGTGTTAGTTCTTTCATACTACCTCTCCTTAAATCAATTATTTTTGATATTTTTATTATATGCCAATGTTTATTGTTTTACAATTAATAAATCAAAAAAAATTGATTAATTTACTTTTACAAAAGAATCGTTTATAAAGGTATACCTTTGTAAACGGCAGATCCATATCTATGAAACATTGAAATATCGAGTTTATAAAGGTTATGTGAATATATTTATAAGCGTTTATATTTAATTACCACCTTTATAAATAGAATATCGTTGTAATTCTTCCGCAAATGGTTGTAGTTAACCGTGAATCGAGAGATTCATAAAAAAACGTCATCCTTTCTAGTCTAGCTTGTTAAGAAAGGATGACGTTTCTTAGTACTTGAGGGGTATTAAAATTTCTTAAATTAAAGGGCATGTATGGTGACTTCTAATAAGAAAAGACACCCTCTCGAGTGTCTTTCTCTGACTTGAACCATTTCAATTTAATATGAATATATCCGTATTTTTCCCACTTATACGTGTAAACACATCCTATAATACAAAATCAATTATTTATACCAGATTGTTAGTGTACAAATACAAGAGAATTGGGATCAATGTAGAGTGACGCCACATCTATAAAGTTAGTTTATTGATGTGTTCCTCTTTTAAAAACGAATCTGTTTTATAGAATGTATCCACAAGTAATATTTTACTACATTTAATATTCGGTTCGTGTATTTTTTTGATAATTATGCATTATTTCATAATCTTTAATTTGCACAATAAAGACATAACCTACCTTTCTTAAATTCTCTCTCCTATTTTGAAACAAGTCCTATGAGACGCTGTGAAATACCTTTACATTAGGTTCAACAATCTATCCCAATAGACTTTATTCTATTGGGACGAACTGGGAAACATTGATACACAAGACTTCTTATCCTTAACGTTGTAAAAGCGCAAAATTCTGACGCTACCCCTTTAATAACAATTAGAATCTAATTGTTAGGGAAATACATATATTTTGTTATTATAATAGATTCTATATGTTGATAAATTTTTACATATATTCCAATCGGTTCCATATAGCTGTATGATTAACTTGCAAGTTATTTTTATTCAGGAGTAATAATGTTGAAACGTGTCATTGATATGCGCTCTACAGGTTTAGTAATTTGTGTAATGTTATTGGATTTATCAAGCCTGTAGACACATGCAATTAGAAGAAAATGAAAAAAATGGAGGTTTTACAATGAAGAAGAAAATACTTGTAAGCACATTATGTTCTTTAGCAATTTTATCAGGGGGTACAACAATGGCTGGTGCTCAAACAACTAGCGGAAAGGTAAGTTCTACAGATACAATTAATCCAGCCAATCCAGCCTCTATTATTCAAACAAACTACAACACTCAAGGAAAATCATTAATAGCATCAGAAACATTAGTAGCTTCAGTTACTTCTGCACCAACTCCAATGGACGGACAAAAAAATCGTTCAAGTGGAAATTTCAGTATTCAAAATTTACCAGAGAACACATATGCATTAAAATGGGTTATTGTTGGTGCATCAGACGGGATTCGTTTTAATGTTATGAGAGATGTTTCTGGTGGTAAAGACCCAGTTATTTGGAACAATATTTATAGTGGGAATTCTACAGATGTTAAAACACACAGATCTTTTTATATCTCAAATCCATCCGGAGCGAGTGGAAACTTTACTGTTAATGTTTACGCAATACATTAAATCTAGAATATGAATCACTTTATAAAAATAAACCTCTTGTAAAGAGGTTTATTTTTATAAAATCATCATAACATCAGAATAGAAGTCTATTACTTTGATTCTACTATACTTTTATGAAGTTAAAACATACTGTTCTTATAAAGAAAATTATATTCTTTATGGAAGTGGAGGGTTATTCCATTCAGATCTCTTCCAAGGAGCATCTCTAGGATCACCATCTTCATTAGGATTCAATTTATATTCTGGATCACCATAATAGAAAACATCTGGTTGATTCAAATATGGTATTACGCCTTTTAAAGTATCATTACTATAGATAATCCATGGCTGAATAGAATTATTCCCTTCATCTAAACGTCCATTATTTTTGGAAATTTCTCCATTATAGCGAATCTGCACACCATCTTCTGATTTCCATTTCATTGCATGTGAACCGCCATCTACTCCAATAAGAGGATGACCATTATCTTTAGGGATATCTGACCAAGACTTTATTTTATAGCTATTATGATTAGATATGAGTAAATGTGTGGGTTCTCCATTTTTTAAATACACAAAATACTTTTCCCAATCATGTTCATGATCATTAATCCAATCATTGTCTGCATAATATAACCAATACTCATATACTTCATATTCACCTTTTGTAACACTATGAAAGTATACAGCAGGTCTTTGATCATTTGAACCTCTATTTTCCCATCCTGTTGAACCGGTTCCAAATATTGATTCTCCAATTTTAAATCTGATTAGATTTTCCTTGTTGTGCTCAATATTTTCATCATAAGATTGAAACTTAAAAGCTTGTGGGAAATTTTGTTCTCCGGAATCGAGCCAATCTGTTCCGTCAAATTGTAAAGTCGCTAAAAAATTTAATGGATTTTGATTTGTTTGTACTGAAAAAGGTTTATTAACGTTTTCAGCATACGCTATCGTATTACTACTCGTTAACGCAGCTAAAGAACAAAATATACTTAAGTATATTTTTTTATTCATCATAAAACCTCCTATAAAAAGTATTCTCAGCGTCGAATTGTGTTTCTTGAAAATTTTTCATTTTAATAGTTTGTGAAAGAAAATTCTGAATCCTGAATGGTGAAAGCTTCTCGTACAATTGGTAGAGGGGATTAGTTGTATTATATATTATTCATTATTGATTTTTAATATCAAGATGCACTAATTATCCTGAAAAATCGATATTTCGCCTTGAGAAAATTTCTGTACCAAAAGGTACACCTTTACAAACAGGTGTTTTTTTAGGAATAAATGTGAGCCTAAAGGTATCTATATTTTAGAAACGTTCTAAAATTCGGATTTTGACATTTAGAAACACTCTTTTTATCTTAGTTTATACCGTCCAAAAAGGTAAAGGTTTTGGAACCATATTAATTAGGGATAATTACAATTGAATGTTGTGACTTTTTAGTGCTCCAAAAATTGATGACAAAAGTGAGTTTAGAAATTTGATTCATATTTGTATAAGTTTGCATGTCCAGATTGTTTTTATGTACAATAAAGAAAAAGAAATAGCATTAGACAGAGAGAGGAAAAACCTGTGTTCAATCAAAAATTAGTAAATTTACGTATCGATTTTGCTTTTAAGCAATTATTTGGTACAAATGGTAGTGAGGATATTCTCATCGCGTTTTTAAATGCGATGCTACAAGATTCCTTAGAATCACCTATTGTTTCTTTACAGCTAGAAGATCCACATTTACATCGAGAACATGAAGAGGATAAATTATCGATTTTAGATATTTCAGCTACATTAGATACAGGAACAAAAGTAAATGTAGAAATACAGCTCAATAATAATCATGATATGATCAAACGAAGTTTGTATTATTGGGGGAAGCTATTCACATCGCAATTGCAAAAGGGGATGCCATATAGTTCTCTTCATAAAACTATCACCATTAATCTGTTAAACTTTGTGATGTTTCCAGAATATGAAGCGTTTCATACAACAGGAATCCTGTGGAATAAGCAACAACAGAAGATATTGAGTGATGATATAGAAGTTCATATGGTTGAGATTCCGAAGTTAATGCAACAGTGGCGGAATGAACAAGTAAATCCCTGGGAAGATTCTTTTGTTCGTTGGTTATTATTACTTCCAGCGAATGAAGATGAATACTTAACTCAAACATTGGAGGACATTGCCATGAATCAAGATCCAATTTTACAAAAAGCAATGAATAAGTGGGAACGCATGAGCCAAGATTCTTCTTTCCGACAAGCCTATGAGGCAAGGGAAAAAGTGTTAATGGATGAAGCTGCAAAGGTTGCTCATGCTCGTAATGAGGGGAAGAAAGAAGGAATTCAAGAAGGAAAAATACAAATGATTAAAGGTATGCATGAACTAGGTGTACCACTCGAAACAATTGCTAAAGCAAGTAAATTAAGTATAAATGATATTGAACGTATTTTAGAGGAGAAATAAAATAAAAAAAGCACATGAAATGGGGATAACATGCGCAAGAAAATAGTAATTTAGGTAACTTAACCATAACATAAAAGCTCTGATTTATGGGGCTTTTTCTTTTTTTCTCAATAAACAATATAGATAAATATGGTAAAATGGTAAGTGGATGGGAGTCCACTTACATATTATTAAAATTAAGATGGTTCAAGTCGGAGAAAGGTACCTTAGGGTGCCTTTTCTTTTTTAAACGGACCTGCTCATATATCATTTAAAAACATGGGGTAGCACCACATCGCTATCAAGCTAAGCTTATACAACGTCAATTATAGTAGAGGTTGTTTCTTTTTTCTAAAGGATACGTGTAGGGAATTTAAAGATTTGCATACGAAATAAACCCTAATGGGTTTCATTTTTTGATTTAAGCCGCTTGATTATCAGACATGGTACAATTGTAAATGACACCTAATATATCAAAGACTGTTTTTTTATCGTATCGATGGGATTTCCGTCCGTTTTTCTGTAAGAGGTTAAACAGACGAAGAAGAATCTTTGATAATTCTTGGGTGTCTTTTTGTATGGCTTGAAACAGAAGAGAAAAATAATCTTTAATCATATATACGGCTTTATATTCACTCAGTTCTTGTTTCTTCTTCATAAGAAGTAACTTCCGCATTTGAAACATAATAGAGGAACAGAGTAGAATGGCGATCAATTGCCCATACAAATGGCATTCCAATCGTTCTCGTTTTATCTTTTTACAATGATGAATGTGAAAGAATGATTTCCACGTTTTAAATAAAATTTCGATCTGCCAACGTAAAGAATACCAATCATGTACTTGTCCCATTGGGACAATATCTGTAGGGGTATTTGTCATATATACATTGATACCACTGAGTCGTTTACTACGAGGAGAATACTTCATTCCTTTCTTTTTTTCTCTTACAATTTGATCTTGTAATCGTTTTTGTTGTTGTTCTTTTGTTAATCGATGAACAATCACACGAGTTGGTACTTTATCAATCATTCCCACATAAGCATCGGAGATTTCACATGTTTGTCCTGGCTGAAGAGAATTCATTAAGACCTCCATATCTATTTGTATATACTCTGTACCTTTCTTGATTCTTCCATCTTGAAAATAATCAGGGATGGGATTTTTTTGATAAATACGTGTATTAGATTTAATACGAGAGATATAGTAAGCCTTTTTATCGTGTATATGTTGTAGATCTTTCAAATGAAAATAACCTAAGTCTCGAATACATAAATCATTCGCTGTCACTGTCGGAACACACAAAGAACCGTAGGTTCGATCATGTTGTTTACCTGGGCCTGTATGAATATGTAGGAACTGCCCACTTAATAGATCATATTCAAGTTGAATCTTTACCCCCGCTGTATGACTGCATCCTCCAGCACCCGGATAAATGAATGAAAATACATCCGGGAGTTGAAATGCAGTTGAATCTAAAATACGAATACGCTTGAAAACAGAAGTATATGGAGAAGAAATCGGCATAGATGAGGCTAATTTTTGATTTAGTAGTTCAGCTAATATGCGTTGTAAAAATTGGACAGCCGCGCTATTAAATCTTTGATTCAGTCCCTCGGGGCTGATGAGCACTTCTGTTGATGCTTCCAAACGGCTAGATAATTGAGTTAAAGAAGTCGTAGCAATACTTTGACTCATCCATACACATAAAGCGACTAAATCTTTTGCTTGGTACTTACTGGTTCTTTGCACAAAGCCAACATCTCTAGCAAGATCGCGTAAGATATGTGGGGATAAAAAGCTTTGAATCTCTTGAGCAAATAGTTGTAATTCATCAGATACAGAAATAGACATACAAAAAAGCCATCCTTTCCTATAATTCTAGAAACAGGATAACGGTTTTTTATTTTTTTAGAAAATATTTTGTTTCTTTATTGACAATAATCAGAAAAAACAGTTATATTTATGTCAATAAAAGCTGACTAGTCAGATGAAAGGAACATGTTAAATGACACAAAAAGATATATTAATTCTAAATGAGTATGAACAATTAAAATCATTAAGTGATCCTTTAAGAGTTCAAATCCTTTCTTTTTTGATTGAAGAACCTCGTTCAGGGCAACAGTTGTCACAAATTATTGGTTTGTCTCGTTCGAAAATTCACTATCACTTACGTGATCTAGAAAAAAATGGTTTAGTCCAAATAGTAGAGGAAAATAAAAAAAGAAATATGACTCAAAAACTATATCAAGCGGTTGCTAAAAGTTTTATCCCCTCTAATAACTTATTACCTTTTCATTCGGAATATGGAGAGAGTCGTAGGTTATTAACCATTGCAACCTTGGAGAGAGCAAAGAGTCGTGCTTTATCAGCTCCTGAAAATGCTTTTTTAACACAGTCTGAAAAGCCAGAAGAATGGGCTAGAATATCAAGTCAAATAGAAATTCGCACAACAAAAAAGCGATTTGAAGAATGGGTTGCTAAGTATCATGATCTTTTAAAAGAACTCTATGATATTGATGAAATTGAGAATAGTGATGCGGAATGGTTTTATTTAGCCACAGTTGGATTCCAAGTAGATGAGCCTCATTTTAAGGAAGGGGATAAAGATGAGTGAACCTGTTTTACAAAAAACTGCAGTCACGACAAAAGTAAAATCTTTATTCAAACAAAAATCTTTTATATTACTTTGGATTAGTACCATCTTCTCTGGGCTGAGTTTCAGTATGTTTTATTTTGCTGAAGCATGGTATGTTGTTCAGGAGTTAAATTTAGAAGCTTCCTTAGGGATTATTTATATTATTGGAGCAATTCCTCGGATCTTATTTATGTTGTTAGGCGGCGTGTTAGCTGATAGACTAAGTCAATCGAAAATAATGTTTTTTTCAGACTTAACAAAAGCCATATTAATTGGAGGATTAGTTTTATTGTTATTATTTACAGGTGAGATACATCTCTGGACATTAATTATTTTTGCGTTATTTTTTGGTGTTTTGGATGCGTTTTTCTGGCCTGCATCTAGTTCTATTACTCCCGTTATTGTTCCAAAAGAATTTCTAACAAGAGCGAATTCAATTATTCAGACTACAAGTCAATCTACTTCAATTTTGGGTCCAATGATAAGCGGATTTATAATTGTTGGATTTGATTATACAGGGATTTTTAGTTTGATTACAATCCTGCTGATTTTAGGTAGTTGCTTTATATTTTTTATTAAAGTTAATAAAAAAATTGTTAACACTCAAGAAAATAAGCATCATTTGCTTATAAGTTTAAAAGAGGGAATTAGCTATGTTAAGAAGGCACCAATATTAATGGCTTTCATTTTAAAAACATTATTTTTGAATCTTTTTTTCGTAGGTCCATTAACTATAGGATTACCGATTTTTGTTAAAAATATATTGGAAGGAGAAACAATAGACTATAGTTTTATAATGTCATTTTTAGCTATCGGGATGGTACTAGGCTCTATTATCCTTGGTATTATAAATCTCAAAAGAAAGAGAGGAATTCTTAGCCTAACATCACAAATGTTTGTAGGACTTTGTTTCTTGATATTAAGTTTTAGTAATGAACTATGGCAAAGTGTTGTTATTGTTGTTTTTTTGGGGATATCAATGACAATTTCTAATATATGTGCTGTTTCTGTTGTGCAAAATGAAGCTGAACCAGAAATGATTGGGAGAGTAATGAGTATTCAAACAGTCTCTTCCATGGGATTAACACCCATTTCCTATGGATTGACTTCATTAAGTCTTTCACTTGAGATAAATATAAAATTTATTATTATGGTTGGTGCCTTATCTTTAATAGCATTTACCTTATATATATACTTTAAAATTCCAGCATTACGAACTGTCGATTAAATCATTAATTATAAAATATCTTTAGGAAATGAATACACTACTGAATATCTAAAGCACTAGGGTTGTAATTGACTATAGAGATACAAAATTTCATTTGGGGGGCATTATAAAATTTTAACTTGATAGCAATGTGGCGGTACCCCTTTAAAGAGATACCCTATTGTCATTTTTAACTAATGATTATGTTTAGCGCTGCAGTCGCTTTAGGCCATCCAACATAAAAGGCCATATGTGTTATCAAAGCAATAATTTCTTTTTCGTTAATTCCATTCTTTTCAGCTAATTGTAGATGAAATGGTAGTTGTTCAGTATTGCCAATACTAATTAGAGCAGATAGTGTAATTAAACTTCTTTCTTTTGATGTTAAAGTAGGATCGCTCCATACTTTTTCGAATAGTATGTTTTCACCGTAATCAACAAAATCGGGAGCAATATCTCTCATTTTCTTTGGTATATTTAATTCGATACGATCATTCACTATTCTTTTTCCTCCTTCATATTAACCATTTGTGCTATCCCTTGACCAAATGACCAGTTTTCAGCAGATGTCTCGTTTAATGTAATAAAAATATCAGTTGTAGAGATGTTTAAATGATTATAAAAAGCTTCAGAGATTGATTGATACAAATTCTTTTTCTGATTTATTGCTCTTCCTGGCGCACATGTAATGGAAACATGTATCATTTTGTCTGTTCTCTTTTTCTCCCCTTCTAAGAGATAATGCGGGTCATAAAAAAATTGATCAGATGGATAGGGTAAAAATAAATGAAAGTAATCATTTTCTGGAATTTTAAAATGTTCAATTAATGAATGATGAATACTATTACTTACCTTTTTTAACTCTTCTTTATTCAATTGCCCTTCTGGATAATAAACATTAACAAACGGCATATATTCACTCCCTTTCTTATAACTATATTTTACTTCCGTGACTTTGATTTATATAATTGAAAATACATCATATAATTATCAAAAAAACCGATATAGTTGAGGTGTGAAAATGGAAATAAAAGAGTTAAATACATTTAAAATGATTGTCGAAGAAGGAACTTTTTCACTTGCGGCAAAAAAATTAAACTATGCTCAGTCAACTGTAACAACACATATAAAAAAACTAGAAAACGAACTTGGTTTTCTTCTATTTGAACGAGGGTGGGATGCACGATTAACAGATGAAGGTACGTTATTTGCAGAGGAAGTAGATAACTTGTTAATGCATTGGGATTATTCAATATCTCAAGCGCAACGTATAAGCAATGAGGAGAAAGGAACATTAAGAATAGGACTAACAGAATCTGTTGCAAAAAAATTAATCCCTTCTATATTAAAATATTTAAACAACGAAAAGCCGTATATACATTGTGATTTTGTTGTAGGAAATACAGCACTTTTATCACAAATAATAGATCAAAATAAAATTGATTTTGCTGTTTGTGGAAA
This sequence comes from Bacillus arachidis, assembly GCF_030285945.1. NCBI lineage: Bacteria > Bacillati > Bacillota > Bacilli > Caryophanales > Bacillaceae > Bacillus > Bacillus arachidis. Next base: position 84,063 of record NZ_CP127373.1, read on the forward strand.
CAGCAAAAATAGTTCCAATGTGAATTTCACTCCACTTTGCCAAGAACAAATCGAATTTATAGTCAATAACCCTCATCATCCATTATTACAAAAAGAGTCAGTTGAAATTTCTGATATCATTGATTATCCCATTTTGATTGGAGAGAATAGTTGTTATTATTCTCAATCCGTGAATGCCTTCTTATCAGAAAATAACTTATCCTTTAAAAGAGTCTACAATTGTAGTGCGCTACATCTTATTCCACAAATGGTTTTTGGAAACGCAATAGGCATTATCCCTAAGGGAACTAGCTTAAAACAAAGTAATATATCATTTAAGGTTAAGGGATTTGATCCCAAAATGCCTATAGGATTATTAATTCCTTCTAAAAAAAGAAACTATTTGAGCCAGACAAAACAACAACTTCTGAAATTGATTGAGTCGTCGTTGAGATAAAGTTGATCAAAAACACCTCACAACCCATATTTTTCGACAAGATAAAAAAATCCATTTGTTTTAAACATTCAAACTTTATTTCAAATCTATATTTTAAATAAAAATAAATAAAGGCGCATTATAGCACCTAATACAACACAATATGGGGTACGGAAACGATTCAAGGTATGAGGGGCCACTTTGGAAAAATATTAAATAATAAAAACCGTAGGAATTGATAAGTCCTACGGTTTTGTGATTAGAATTCTCTAATATTAATTGCAAAATGAGGCTTGAATCTCACTTCAATAGCCTTTTTTTCTTCTGTACATTGAATATGAAGCGTATCGTTACGAGAAATAATTCGTTGAACAGACTTCATATTCACGTCGAATACACATCCGTTTTGATAAGAAAGGCTTAAATCGACTGTGTTTTCATATGTAGACATTGTCATCAATAATTTAAATCCTAAAGTATCTAATTTGCTATACATAAAAACTTCAGCTTCCACATCAAAAACAGAGATAGGCTCACTTTCAAATAACTCTAATAATTCATATTCATTATATTGAATGTACAAGTTAACACACCTTTTCTTTTGAACGATTTTCTTTATAAGTATAACGAAGTGTCCCATTCATGAAAATTAGGAATAAGGAATAACTGAAACGACATCACCATTATCATTTAAAATAACTCTTGCATCTTTTCCAGTATACTCCCATGATCCAGGTTTATTTCCTGGCTTGCGGGAACCATTTTTAATAATATCTTCTACTACCACAGGGGTAATACCACGTGGATCAATATATTTTTTAAGCACTTCGTTGTATTCTTTTGTTCCTGGTTTTAGCCCTTGTTTAGCAGCTCTCTCATGTGCTCGATTCGTTAATTCTGCCTTAACTTCTTGTGTTTTGGGAGCCATTCTTTCTAAAGCATGCTCGGAATATTTACGACCATTGATAACTCCTCCACCTCTTGGCATACTCCATCCAATGCCTGAAGTACCTTGTGTTGCTTTTTCAAGATTTTTCGCTTTCTTCTCAAGATCAGCAACTGTTCCAACTACTTTACCAATTGTTTTAACTGTTCCACCTGATGCAACACTTAGGACACCCATTGCATAATCAGAAGGATCATATTTCCGATCTGTACCCATCTCTTTTCCTTGGTACATTTGAATCGCTTCTTTAGGTACATTAAGAATAGGTACAATATCCAATGTAGTGTTCATTATTTTATTTGTTCTGTTTTGATCAGCTATATACTCATTAATCTTTCCTGGTGAAACACCAAAATCTCGTAAACTATTACTTAAATCAATGTTTCCAATATTTCTTGCTGCTGCTGGAATATCAACTTTGTGGCTTGCAATTTTATTGGCTGAGTCCATAAATACATTTGCAAAATCTAATCCTGTGTTTACATCTGTGTAAAATCCAGGTACTTTTTCTTGAAGTGTTTGAAGATGTCCAGCTATTACAGGTACAGTTTCTCTTGTTTTTTGAGCCAACTCTTCCATTTTTGGCTTTGCAACTTCTATGGATTTCTTTAAACGTATGGAACTCTCTGCGACTTTTCCTAAATCTTGAAAAGCTCCCTTAAATCCTTCACGTAGTTTACGATGATTCTCCTCGATTTCAACTGTCGCATCTGCTATATATTTTAAAAATTCATTTGTTTTATCTGCATACACATTTAGAACTTTATAATAATTATCTAAACTTGTATATATCATTTGATACTCGGTTAGGACTACATTTAGAAATGCTGTATTTACATCACTACCAAACTGCACGATTTTTTCAAAATCTTCTCCCAATAATTTTGCGAGCTCTTTTCTTTGAGTAACCGTTAAATTTTTTATATCTCCTTTTATAGAATTTGCTATCTCTTGTAGTTTATCACGTGCTTCTTTTACTACTTTCATTTGATGTTGTACATCTTGTGTCGCGTTATCTATCTCTTTAGATACATTATTCCAAGTTTCAATAGAGTCTGTTGTGTTATGTTCAGCCTGTTCTAATACTTTTAATGTATCATTAACAAGTGTTTCATCACTTTTTAAATAATTTAAAACACTCTCAAATATCTTTACTTTTCCATCCAATAGGGTAAGGGGGCTTTTTGTTTCCTGATCAAAAATGACAGCATCATGAATACGAACATATCCTTTTTCACCTTGATGCTTTACTTCATACCATTGACCAGTTTTCCCAGTTACCTCAATTACTTCCCCTTTTTCTACATGTTTTGCTCGTAATACACGTTTCAAATCAGGTTCTGGGTACACCTTTTTCACAAGAGACTCTAATACAATCCAACCTTTAACCATTTCCCCATCTTGGTTAAAAGAAAACTTTTTATCTTTATATGTAAAGTCTCCTGTTTGCAGGGCACCTGTACGATGCAGTAAATACCAATCATAATCATTTTTCATCCATCCACTCTTCGCTTCATGTGAATCATCAAAATAGTATGGTTTTCCCTCAATAAAATGTATTCCCGATGTCAAATTTCCACTTGCATTAAAGTAATACGTCTTCCCATCAATATATTGTATTCCTACTTGCATAACACCAGATGGGCTAAAGTAATATTGTGCACCACGAATCTTTACCCAACCAGTTTGCATAATTCCATCCGATCCAAAATAATATCGTTTTTCATCAATTGTTTGGAAATCCGTTGCACGTTGTCCATCTTTTTGATAATAAATCCATTTCCCATTCTCTTGAACCCATCCACGTTGATGATCTAACAAGAGACGAGATTTTATTTGTTGAATGAATTTGAGCGGTCCATTCATAACTTGGATATCACTGTCCAGTTGTTTTTCAAATCCCTTAATGACATTGGGCGGAAAGTATTTTTCAGGATCCTTTTTATACTCTGTTATCATATAGTCAGAAAGTATTGCTATGCTTTTCATCACTTCAGATGTAGTTGCTGGTTGTTGATCAATTACAACAGATTCAAAAATTCTCACATACCCAACTTCACCTTGATATTTGACTTTATACCAGAGCCCATCTTTTCCTATCACTTCCAGTATATCCCCATCTTTTACACGTCTTGACTCTAAAAGAAATTTGGTTTCTGGTTTTGGATAAACTCTTTTAATCGTAGAGCGTAAAAAAATCCACCCTTTTTCCATTTCTCCGTATTTATTGAATCGGAAATTTTTTCCCTTATATGTGAAATCTCCAGTTACAGGTCGACCACCTTTCATATAGAGCCAATCATCTGATGTATCCTTCCATCCAGATTCTAAATTCCCCAATTCATCTATATAACATTTTTCTCCGTTAATGTATTTATAACCCCATGATAACTTACCGTCACTATAGAAATGATATACGGCACCAGATAATTTTAATTCTCCTACTTGCTTTACCCCTTCTTTCGTATAATAGTACATTGCTCCATTCTCTTTTACCCAACCAACTTTGTTTGCTGTATCAGCTGCAAGCGCAAGAGAGGGTGCATAGGTCGAACATAATAATACCAATGACAAAATAATACCTATAATTTTCCTCATACAGGCATCTCCTTTCAAAATATGTAATTTTTGGAACCTTACAATTATATATAAAACACCATATATTAAAATAATAAAATTAATTAAATGCAAAATTGCATATCCGACCTTCTCAATAGAGTGTACCCTATTGAGAAGAAATCATTTCCTTGATATTATTAGCTTCATAGACTCTCAATAACACTTATCAAAAATACGTACAAAAAGAGGGATAAAAATGGTCTATGGATACGCACGTGTAAGTGCACAAGATCAAAATTTAGATACACAAATTGAACAACTTATAAAATATGGAGTAGGTGAAATCATAAAAGAGAAAATTAGTGGAGTAACAAAACAAAAGCCGGAGTTAGACACATTACTTTCAAAACTAACTACTGGGGATACCTTAGTCGTAACTAGAATGGATCGTTTAGGTAGAAATACCATTCAGCTATTACAGTTAGTAGAACAATTTCGGGAAAAGGATGTGCACTTTGCAATTTTAAATTTAGGAATTGATACAAGAACTCCAACGGGCAAGTTCTTCTTAACTGTCATGGCTGCCTTTAGTGAGTTAGATCGTGAAATGATTAAAGAAAAACAACATGCGGGAATAAAGCTAGCAAAACAAAAAGGCGTATATAGAGGAAGAGTGAAGAAATACACGGATAAACATCCTGGCATGAACCATGCAATTGAATTGCGAAAACATACCAATAAAACAATAAAGGAAATATGTCAGATTACAGGAGTGAGTCAGGCCGCTCTATATCGTAGATTAAAAGAACTTGAATAAAGTTCTTTTTTATATTTGTAATTAAATCCCAGAGTGGCCCCTCATACCTAGAATCGTTTCCGTACCCCATATTCGGACGATCTACCGCTGGCGAAAAGAAAAACACGTAATCGAATATATCAATGATCTAGCAGAATCCACGCAGGACTCACGGATCGCTACTGTGTACAATACGATCGAACGAATTATATTAAGTCCTGAATCTAGCGAACAAAGCAAGCTGAAGGCGATCGAATTATACCTGAAGAACCGTGGCAAGCTGAAAGAGAAAAGAGAGATCGAAGCCACCGTTACAGAAAAGACTACGGATCAGCTGGCAGCAGAACTGGACGCTTTATTGGAAGAATAGAAACAAGCCCTTGCTTATATAGCAGGGGTTCTTTTTTTATGCCCTTTTTACCACGGGCTATGTTTAACTTAGGGCGTTATATTATATATAGGTATATAGCAGCCTATTACTGTATGTATACAGCAGGCTATTATATTGCTTATTATTATATTGGTTATTCCTTAAATGGAATATCTAATAAGCTATTATATATAGGCTTATATTATATATATTTATTATATTATTATTGGATATTCCTATTAAATATATATTAATTATTATTGGTTATTCCTGAATCGTATTTATTAAATATATATTATGTGTGCGGATCATACTGAAAATAATGAAGGGGGGTACAGGGGGGAGTAGGGGGGGCTTAGCCCTATGCATGGCATATAAACTTTTTCTACAATATTTTTTAATCGGGAAACCTAATATTTCCAACTATCTCCCTTGTCGATCTGATATAATAGAATAAAAACTGGACGGGAGTCTGTAAAATGGCTGGACTAACTGAAGTAATCTTAAAATCTATCGCTGAAGAAGGCGAAAAACTAGGGGATGCACTGATGAAACAGGACATACCTGTGCAAATTGCAGGAAAGAAACTGATAGATGCAGAGTCAAATCAGGAACTATTCATCGGAAAAGTGTTTATGCTGCATACGGATTTAGGGCTTTCTATTAACAAGGAAACTATGAATCATATGAAAGATAATTATAAAGAAGCTTCACCAGCCTTTCTGTCGGGCTACAAACAAGCGATCGGTGCGAACTGAAAATATTTACTGAAGCGGTCTGAAATTAAAAAATACGTGCATATATAGTGCGAGTGGGTCACGGAATGGATTTCTGCGATTATTCATTTTACTTACTTGGCATGATTCAAACCTCCAATTTATAGCACACAGGTCAAAAAGGGAATCCGTACATAGATTCCCTTTTTTTTAATCCTCTGTTTTTAAAAATTTGATAACATAAACTAGCAAACAAAATGCAAGTAAAGCTTGAAAAATTCTTGTGAATAGACTGATAGTAGGATTAAAATCAAGACCGAAAATAATATGAATTACTGTGTATATTCCAAGTATAAAAATTGCAAATTGAAGAAGTTTTTTCATACTCTCATCCTAACATGAATGGAATTAAAGTAATAGTGTAACAATTGCCCTTGCTACAATATCAGCTAACCAAGAAGGGCATCCCATACTTTTTAGTCGCTTAGATAAAGCATCTGTAATCGTTCCTTCAAAATTAACAACAATGTTCAAAGTTTTCATAACAGCTTCATAAGCTAAATATCCTTTTAAAGTATTTTTAGCAGATTGAGAAATTGGTAGTTTAGCAATATACTGTCGCACCGTTCTATCCCATGATACTCTTCCAATGCGTTGAAGATTTTTTATCGCCTGTTTTGCTGCTATTTTAGCAGCTTGGCTTTTAGGACCATATTGAGGTTCATCTTGTGCTGGAATCCCTAATGGTCCAGTTTTCAAAGGCGTTGCTTCTCTTGGTAATTCAGCTTGAATACCCATCACTATATCTTCCGTTGTTATGTTGTGTTTTTGCAGTTCATTTTGCAATTCTAGTAAATCTAATACCTCTTTTTGTGTGAATTTTTCATCTAAAACTTCATTTTCAGCAGCCTTTACTTCCTTTGCATTAAAAGCAAGAGGTGAAGCAACTCCAAATACAAATGTTCCTACTAAAACACTACTAATAATTTTATTCCTCTTTTTCATACAAAAACCTCCTTATATCTATTTAAAATTCCATTACAAACCCTAATATACCAAATTTTTCATTTTTGTAAATGTTCTGTTAATAATTGGAATATATAGGCTGCTGGTTATGAAACATCCTTAAGTACAGGTAACTGACTAAATTGTGTCGAAACGTACAATTTTGTACTTTTGAGTTGATTCTTTTTTTGTCTGTTTTCCCCGATCTTGTGCCTATATGGGGTATGGCAACCATTCCTTCTTTTTGGAGCCACTTATAGGGATCCTCCTTGTCTTCGCTACCGATAATGTTACGTTATGTTAACCAAGCATGTATCTTTATTCATAAGTCAAAATAAAAAGCATCTGTATTCAGACACCTTTTATTCTTCAGAATCCTCGATATTTTTTAAAACATAATTTATTCTGCTAAAAACATTATACCTATTGCATGTGAACCTGACGAAATCATGAATTTCATCAGGTTATTTCTGTATTCTGGCTCTTGTTAAATCAAAGTAATCTAATTAAAAATAAAAATGTTTTATTCTTTTGTATAAGTTTACTTTGCTTTTTGTAAAAAATGGGTTTATAATTTAATTCAAGAGGTGATCGTCATGAAGAAAGATTTTGGTGATTCGATATCAAATAAGGTTTATGAATATCGTGTACTTGCCAGAATGTCTCAGCAAGAATTAGCAGAAAAAGTCGGAGTTTCCAAACAAACAATCTTCGTAATGGAAAAAGGAAATTATGTTCCGACTCTGCTGTTAGCTTTTCGAATTGCTGATTTTTTTAATGTTGATGTAAACGATATTTTTACTTATCTGAAAGGAAATGATAAAAATGGAAATTAAGTCAATCTCAGATATCCCTAATGCAATTTTTTACCCTTTAAAGTCCTGGGCTGAACAATCTACAGGAAATTGGAATATTCTCGTTGGAATTGGTTATTTACTACTCATGGGTAGTTTGATTTTTGCCTATGTATTTTATAAAAAGATTGGAAAAGACGACGAACGAACAAATACAATCTTCTTGAAAAGCAGTTGCTTTATGCTATGTGCAATTATGTTATGTGACATTATTTTTCCAAAAGACTACATGTCGAACGTTTTTTACTTGTTCAAATATGCGCTAGCAATTTTAGCTGCTGGAATTTGCATGGCTATACAATATAAAAAGGATTTTTCATAAGGAAAGGTCAATTGTTTTTGAATGTGAGTGCATTGATAACCTCTCTTTTTACTAAGTCATTTCCTTTTTTTTATTACGTAGAAAAAATTAATTAACTTCCGCTAACGAACTTTATGTAAATAAGCCGTCCATATGGGCGGCTTATTTTATTTTTTGCTTAGCGTGGTTTTTTTCAAAAATGCTGGCGGGACCTCGATTTGAAGTAAAATATAAGGGTTATTAATTTATTGACAGAAAAATGGATATTACATATACTAATTTTAATATTACGATTAATATATTTGAGAGGTGCTATATGTTTAAAGATAAAAAAATGATTCGATTTGGTTTATGGTTATTTGTCTCTTTATCTGTAATTCAGTTTACCATTGGTTATATAAAAGGATATTATAAAGCTTCTACAGGTAATGAATTATTAATTTCAGAAACATGGAAAACAGTATTATTAGATGTTCCTGAAGGAATACTTGTTATTTTAGGAGCAATTGCTTTATATCAATTTACAAAAAAAGCACCAGAAAAAACGGCATCTATGTAGATGTCGTTTTTTTGATAGATTTTTAAATATGGAGATTATCAAGTACATTGTCTTTTTCTTCTTTATTAATTCCAATATATTTTAAAGTAATTTGTGGAGTGCTATGATTGAGTATTTCTTGCAACATAGCTACATCTTTTGTTCGAATGGGTTGGACATCAATGAGATGTGGTTTTTTATTCATGGATTTATGACCTCTTTATTTATAGTGTTTTGAATGTATAATTTTATTATGTATTTTGAGGATATCAGGGGATTCGGTTTGAAGTAAATGTTTAAGGGGATTTGAATGTAAACAAATATGCAAAAGTTTACATTCAAGAAAAGAAAAAAAGAATCCTATTAATTTTAGGACTCTTCAATGTGTAGGGACTAAGAACAACACATTATCGCCTTGTTAAAGGCATCTTCAGGGATATATACTTTATTGTTTTTAACTTTATATGGAATATCATTTTTTTCAAGTATATTTGTATCAACAGATTCTACCGTATCACCCCATTGTATGTATTTGTCGCTGTATCCTTTTGAATACAAAAATACAACAAAAAGAATCAAAAAACCTAAAAATAAAAATAGTATTCTCTTCTTTCCCATTTTTTCACCTCTTTATCAATAATACATATATACATGATTTATAAAAGTGAGATTAACTCTCATAGACAAGTATGATGAAATAAGTTTTATGTTTTTTGGGGACTTCAACATTATTAACTTGCTATTGATGTGATGGAACCTCAAGTATGTAGAAATTTAAAAAAGTCCCTTAATTTTAATATAAAGGGACTTTGCTCACACAAATGATCTGCACATCAATTCATCTTTGATATACAGATCATTTGTATGATAATTTTTACAGATAATTGCGGAATAATGAACTTACATTACTGCTTTTAAAAGCTCTCCTACTAATGGGATGATTCCACCTACAAATTTTAAAACTGCCATTGCGATTTCCATATTGTTTCCTCCTCTTGTTCGTATTAAGCTATGATAATTTTATAAATAATTGCTAAATAGTAAACTTACATAAATGCTTTTAAAAGTTCTTGAACCATTGGAATTAATCCACCCACAAATTTTAAAACTGTCATTGCGATTTCCATATTGTTTCCTCCTCTTGTTCGTATTAAGCTATGATAATTTTATAAATAATTGCTAAATAGTAAACTTACATAAATGCTTTTAAAAGTTCTTGAACCATTGGAATTAATCCACCTACAAATTTTAAAACTGTCATTGCGATTTCCATATTATTTCCTCCTCTTATGTTGTTGCTAAGATGTGATTTATCTTTATGCCTTCATTATAGTAAGCGCTTACATTTATATCAATACATTTTTATATGTAATATTGCATATTTATATATTTAGACAAAAATCAGGCCTCTATTAGTCATTCCTTAATGGTACTATAGCGGGGTGAGAGTCTTTAAGGGTTCTCCTTAATAGGAGGAAACGATATGGAAAGAGTGCTACAAGTGATTGATAGTAATTTGAAACTTAAGAGCTGGGTTAAACAGGTACTAGCTGTAGGCGGAATGTTAGGGTTCTGCTACTTGGTATTATATGTTTTTAGTTTCTTACTTGTTTTATAAATACTATACAACTACACTAGTGGAGTCTTGCCTACAGAGGTAAGGCTCTTTTGTTGTGCCTGTGGTGAACAAACTATACACAATACCTCCTCAGACTCCTTTATGAAAGTAAACGGTTCTGGTGCAAAAATAAAAGAGAATAAAGTGTATATATCCCTAACAGGATTGTATTTTATGCTACCAGTCCAAAAAATTGATGGATGAATTCTTTCTGATTTTGAACAGACTGGTCCCGTACCTTGAAAGGCATCGAAACCATTCATGCTTTATATAAACAAAACCGAAGTCTTGGTTCGGACTTCGGTTTTTCGACATACAATGAATTACAGGAGCTACTAACAATCGCATAAAATATACAACTTTTTGTTGGCACCACTTAACCTTAACAAAACTTCGCAATAATATAAGACATCAGTATCAGTAGTTAATAATGAATAGAATTTTCGTTTTGGAGGGATTTTGATTCTCTAGGTTGATGGAGATGTGGCGAGATTCCAATATCTAGCTTTATTTTTTACTGCCCTCTTCGTAAATATAAATTGCATTCCCTCCTTGTATTAAAACAACGACCCTATCATTCTTTTTATATTTAATCATCGCGCCTTCTTTCTCCTGTGTTTTCCATCCAGCTAACCAAATTCCTACCTTATAATCAATGGATAATCCGTTTAAAAAACATGATCCTTTGTATTCATAGTCCTTATGTTCTTTCTGTTGTACATATTCCGCACGAGCAGGTACTGGGAACCCCTTTATCTTTGATTCAATTGTTCGATTATAGAAAATTATAAATCCGATTATAGCTACTACTGCTATCGTAAATAACCATTTCCACCTCATTGTATTTCACCATCCTTTATTTTCCTCTTTTTTTAATAAATAGAAAAATACCCCTTTACTTCCATCTTTATTAATTATATCATATTTTTGTATTATAATGATATTAAGAATGTAGGAGGATTTTATGAAATTAAGCAAAGTATTAGTTGGTAGCGCATTATTACTTGGTTTGATATTCAGTCAAATGTCAGTTACAAGTGCCGAGGAAAAAAAAGCAGATGATTATACTTTAGGTGAAATTGAAAGCGTTTTATTTGATTATTTTAGAGAACACAATCTTTCGCTCAAAGTAAATAGCGAAGAATTTCAGGCCTATCTGTTTAATCAATTAATGTACCATAAAGATAAAGAATTGGAAAAACACCCTCAATATGATCAAATTTTAGGATATGCTGCTGAGTATTTACATGAAAAATCCTTATATGCAGCTTCTACTGCGGATACGTCAAAAACTCAGTCTTTAACGGCTAAGTCTAACCCGAAAGAATTTAGCATGAAACCTGTGGCACAGAAAACAATTGGACAAATTAAAGAAGAAGTTCAAACAGAGGAAGCAGCAGCAAAAATAGAACAAGTACACCGAGCTCCCAAAATGGCTGCAGCACGTTCAGGATATAGTGGAAGCGCAGCTGCTAGTTACGCAGTGAAATGGGCAAAGGGCAGAAACCCTAACTTTGGCGATTATAGTGGTGGTATTTTTGGCGGTGGGGGAGATTGCACAAATTTCGTTTCACAAGCTGTAAATGCTGGTGGTAAAGGTATGAATAAATTAAAAAACATTTCATTCTCAACTGCTGATTTATTACCAGGGAATACATATTGGTACAGTGTAGTTGTGCCAAATGCAACTGGAAATCGTTCGGTATTTAAAGCTTCTCATACTTGGACTGTGGTTGAAAACTTCTATAATTACTGGTCTTCTAGAGTACCAACTTATGAGACTTATAGTCCTAAAGCATTAGAAGGTCAGGCTAATGTTGGGGACGTTATTCAATATCGCAATGATGAAACTGGCCGCAAATGGCACAGTTTAATGGTTACACATAAATCACCAGGTAGTTTCCAAATTAGTCAGCATAGTGCCGACAGAAAAAATGATGAAATTGGATATATTTTAGACAGTGATCCTAAAGTAAAAAAATCTAAACTGCTTATTCTACAATTTACGCGATCATAATGTGTAAACAATAGCTATTGCAATAGTCAATTAAACCTCATTATTTAAAGAAGATGCTATTTCTCCCAAGAGGAGTGGCATCTTTTTTGTTCTGGTGCAAAAATAAATTATCTAATAGGGGTCACCATACATGCCCATCAACTTAAAAATTTCATAACGCCCCCAAAACAAAAAAATTGTATATTTTCATCTGGAGATGTCAATTTTCTCATTTTGGGGTATTTGCTTTTCTTAGCTTGATGGGCATGAGGCGGTATCTCATAGTGAAGAAGGTTATTTTCAAGGATTTGTAGAATATTGTCATAACACGTATGAACTAGGTGGTGGAGTTTGATGAACATTAGATTAGAAAAGGCAAAAAATTCGGATGCGCAAGCTATTTTTGAAATTCAGGTTATGGCTTTTATGCCATTGTTAGAAAAATACAAGGATTATCATACAAATCCAGCAAAAGAAACAATTGAAAGAGTAATTACAAGAATAAATAACCCTAACGGTAGGTTTTATAAAATTTTAGTCGATAATAACCTTGTAGGTGCCATCTGTGTTTTTTGGAGAGAGGACGTACAATTTTGGATAAGTCCAATGTTTATTCTTCCTACTGAGCAAGGGAGAGGAATAGCTCAGAAGGCTATAAAATTAATTGAAGAAATGTTTCCTCAGGCAATTACTTGGGAGTTGGCTACGATATTAGAGGAAAAACGAAATTGTCATTTATATGAAAAGATGGGTTACATAAAAACAGGAGTTAGCAAAGAACTAAATGAAAATGCAACACTTATTTTTTATAAAAAGATTTGTTAATCCTTCCTTATGTAACTGAATTAATAAGTAAAAGAAATGCTATATATCGATTATGTATAATATGTAGAATTACTTATTTTATATGATTATTTTTATAAAAGAATTAGTAAATTATGTTAGGATATTATAAAAGTTTCGGAGGGGAAACTGATGAAAGTAAATAAAAAGGAGATACAAACAAACGACAAAGCGATTAGTTATACACATATAGAAATGGGTTCCAAAACAATCTGCTTTATGTTTTCAGGTTCAGGTTACAATTACGATAAACCATTGTTTTATTATGCGACGATGGCAATGCTCCAAAATAAAATCGATATTGTCCATATCCATTACTCCTATGATAAGCAAACAATGAAAAAGAATATTGAAGAAATAGCTAAAATAATGATGGATGATATTAATCCTGTGATTTTAGATGTTTTAAAAAATGGTCAATACAACGATACGATTTTTTTAGGCAAATCACTCGGAACAATTCCAATTGCAAATGAACTTATGAAGAGAGAGGAATTTTTAAATTCAAAAATGATTTTACTTCCCCCCCTGTTGAGGTCTGATTCGCGATTTGACTCTATTTTTAATAGTCAACATCAAGGGCTGTTAGTTATCGGGGATAAAGACCATCATTACAATTCAAATCAAATTGACCAATTAAGTAAATCAAACTTAAAAATTGATGTTGTCCAAAATACAAACCATTCCTTAGATGTTGGAGAATTTGAAACAACAAATTCAATTTTAACTTTATCAAGGATAATGGAAAAACTCCAAGAAACCGTTAGAATAAATTAATGATAAACTGATATTAGGGGTCACCATATACGGTACTATATTTCATGTTGCAAGCAAAGTAAAAGAACCCTACACAAAGCAGGATTCCTTTATCAGGTAATTCTGTTGGCAAATGAGCTTTGACCATAAGGAATTGAGTCTTGGACCACTCAATTCCTTTTTTATGTTATAAAAATTTGTAATTAGATTTCAAGAAAAAATATATAATGAGTATGAAAGTTCATAAAAGAATTCTATTTTGTTTTTTCATGAATCTAAAAATCAAATCATCTAATTCTTGGCTTAATAAAAGTACTTTTTCATGATTCATACCATATTTGATAGCAAGTTGAACTAATTCATTCTTTTTGTCTTCTATCAAACTATGTAACAATGTTAATTCCATTTATAAACTCCTTTATACTTATCGTTTTAATAAGAAAAATATTCAAATAAAAAAACAAGACCGTTAATTACAGTCTTGTCTTAAATGTTCTTATTCAAGTGAATAACTCTAATAAAGAGAATACACTAAAAATTATATTATTTAAATAGAAAAACCCTAAAAAATTGAATAAATATCATTTTTTACTAATGTAAAACTTATATTTTAGGTATTCTGTACAACTTCCTTACACACATCAACAAGGGGTACGGAATAAAGGTAGTAAGTTCACTTTACTGATAAACGGTCTATATTTCCAACGACTTCATTATAGAATGAATAAATATCGCTAATCCCTAATGCATCTTCGATATCAATTCCTATAAAATCAATATGATCCCAATTCTTTTTTGTCGCTGTATAATTCCAGACACCTTTTTGAGCCTTTTCAGTATATGCTTGATTTGGATGTCCCAATGGATACTGAGCAGAAACTACACTCACAAGACCATCATTTGCCCACCAATCATTAGTAATAAATGGTTCTAAATCTTCCCTTGTGTACTTACCAATATGCATGCTAGGCATAAGCATAAGTGGATTCATCGTTAGTATAGGCAAAGCATGTCCCGTTATTAATGAAGGATACGTCGCATCTCCTGTATAAGAGAAATAATAAACATCATTAAAGGTTTTTACCCATTGATTTAACTCTTTAGAGCCAACTGTCGTTAAATCATAAGCACTAATATCCTTACTCTTCCAAACAGTACTATTAAACACACGATCCGCATATTGTAAGAAATTTTCCCCTTGCTGACGTTTTAATCCCCAGTGATCTAATTTAAAATCATAAACAAAAGTTTCAGGATTACTTCCTGACAAACTAGCAATCTTTAATATAAATTTTTTAAAAAATGATGTCACATTTTCTTTATCTGCATATGTAGAACCATTATGAGGGCTACCGATACTTGTAATACTTTTTACCCAATTTTTATTCCCATCAAATAAAGAAGAAATCCCTTCTTCTGGATGTTGTTTTGCATATTCCTGTTCTTTTGCACTGCCCTCTCTCAATAATTGAAGTAATACTCTTCCCGTTGGCCCTCCCATACTATGTCCAACGAAATGAACCTTATATTCTTCGCTCCATTGACTATATATTCCAGGATACCTTCTCCCATAGCGAGCATGCCCATGTTCTTTTGCATGTGCTACACCGTAATCTACTGTTCCACCTTTTATGTATGCATATAATTCAACTGCACGATCCCAATTACTTGAGAATGGACCAACTGAAGCTGTATATGTCCTATATCCTTGTTGATTTAAATTTGTCTCAATATCTTTAAAACCTCCCCAATATTTAAAACCAAATAACTCATCTCTTCCCCATCCAGCTAAACCATGAATAAGGATAATAGGCTCCGTTACGATTGATTCAGCTTCCTTTGACTTTACAGGTGACCCAAATAAAGTAATAACAAATATCACAGATAATACCCCACTCAAAAATCGTTTCATGATACACCTCCCGTTTTTTTGTAATATTACTGAATATTCCGTCTTTTTTAAAGGGATATATTAATTTTCTCAACAATCTTTCTTTTTTTTATTTAACTCCATTTTAAAAATTGATGTTTATTATGGTTCTATTGCAAAGATTTCTAAACTAAGATAACCTGTAGAAAGTTTGAAAAAAGCATAAACAGGTTGGTAAATGAGGAACAATGTTTAGGAAGTAGCTAGTAATTGTTGAAGTTCATTGTACGTTGAAAAGGCAGAGTCTCTTTGAAGACTTCACCTTTGTTTATATAGGGGTAGAGTCACATCGCTATCAAGCTAAGAAAATACAACTACCCCCAGAACAAGATTTTGTGCTAATTTGTAATAAAAAAGCTCATTTTTTCGTTTTGGGGTGGATTTGTTTTCTTAAGTTGATGTGCATGGGGTCACCATATCAAAAAAAGAAAATTGTACGTTTAGACACAATTTGGACACAAATTAAGCTGTTTGGTGTACGCTAAGACAACTTTTCGGCTAAATAAGGACTATTTGGCACTGGAAAGTCGATGTTCTCTAAAATGTCAACTGGAATATTACTTTCACTTATGCTTCCTATCTTGGCAAATTTATGGGTAAAGTGACATTTGAAAAGGAAGAGAGTCCAATTAGGGGGATGTGTAGCAATGAAGAAATATATTCAGAGTAATATTTATTTTCAGTTTATTCCATGTTAGGATAATTATGTATTTTAAAACCATTTTAAAAGGGGGATGAAGAAATGAAGAATCTTAAGAAATGGGCAACGATGATCAGTTCTGTAATAGTGCTAGTTTCTATATTTTCTTTTGCATTACCAATTCCCAAAGCAGAAGCCGCAGTTGTTAATGGATCAGACCCGATTGCTACAGGATGTGCTAGAGATGCAATAACAGTAGGCTACGATCAGTATAGTGGTGCTCAAGTTGAACTTCGCTATAGCCCTAGTTGTAGAAGTGCTTGGGCTAAATTCGATATTGGTACTGATACATGGGCAAAAGAAGCAAGTGCAACAATTACACGAAATGATGGCGTGAAATATTCATGTTCTGTCAAAAGATCACTGGGACAGAAATCTTGTTATACGAGACAGGTTAATGATGCAGGGTATACTGCTCGTGCTACTTCTAATGTTCTCTTTCAAAGAGTATATGGTGGTGGTTATTGGTGGGAATATTTAAATACTCGTTGGTATTAATTCTGTAGTTCAATTCTAGATGAAATATATTGAGAGCGTGTTTTGAAAAAAGATTGATCCAAAACACGCTCTTTCTTTTTGCTCGTTTATCAAGGCTATTAGTATTAATTTGATCAAACATTATTCCAAAGCTACAATAGTCCTTGTGTTTGAAAGCCTATAAAAACCTTTAGTACTATCCATTCTCGTTATATCCATGGCTACTCACGGCCAGCTTATGGGTTAATAATTGATTCACGGTCAACTTATACTTCCAGTTTCGTTAAAAAATTAGATAATCACCTACAAAAACCAACTGTTTTTTGGCCAGCTTATAAGTAAAGTGACAACTAATGGGAAAAGTGACTGTAGTTTGTAAAAATAATGATAAGACCTTTGGAACAGAATGTTTAGCGACATTACGGCCAGGCGATCTATGTATTCGAGATTTAGGCTATTATTCACTGGATGATTTAGATCAAATGGACCAACGAGGCGTGTATTATATATCGCGGCTTAAACTAAATAATATGGTGTATATCAAAAATGAGTTTCCTGAATACTTTCGAAATGGAACAATAAAAAAACAATCTCAGTACATCAAAGTTGATTTAGAACAAATTATGAATACCTTAAAACCAGGACAGGTCCATGAAATAACAGACGGTTATATTGGAAAGGATAAAAAACTATTCACACGAGTTATTATGTATCGATTAACTGAAAAACAACTTCATGAGCGTATGAAAAAACAAGTGTATACGGAAAGTAAAAAGGGCATTACATATTCAGAGAAAAGCAAACGATTAGCTGGTATTAACATATATGTTACCAATACACCTTGGGAGATTGTTCCGATGGAACAAATACATGATTTTTACTCTCTTCGCTGGCAAATCGAAATTATCTTTAAAACTTGGAAATCACTTTTTCAAATCCATCATTGGCAAAATATCAAACAAGAGCGATTAGAATGTCACATTTATGGAAAACTTATTGCTATTTTTCTATGTTCTTCTACTATGTTTAAGATGCGACAGTTGATTTTACAAAAGAAACAAAAAGAATTAAGCGAATATAAAACCATTGGAATAATAAAAGATCATCTATACATCTTATATCAGGCTATACAACAAAACACTCAAGAAATAACAAAAATCTTGTGTCGTCTATTCATCCTCTTACTGAAAAATGGACGAAAATCTCACAGATATGAGAAGAAAACAGTCTTTGATATCCTGGGTGTTGTTTATGATTATAGTGGATTGGAAAAACAAAAGAAAATTGCATAATTTTTAAAATTGGGTTGATTGAGGTTTATTTGGTATGCTCATTTTTAAGGACACAAAGTATTTTAAGAGTTTTTCCGTTCATATGAACGAAAGTACATTTTATTTGGGTTCTTAAGTTGATGGGCATGTATGGTGACCCCTATTATGTAGTAATGGTGGAAATAGCCGTTTTATAAATTAATTGCTGTTTACCGTTCACCATCAATAAAATTGTGAATCTATCGATACCAAGTATCTGACCAGAAAACCGAAAGCCATTTTTTAAGATGATTATCACATTTTCTTTTTTATTTTTCAGTTGTTCATAGTACTCATTTTGTATATTTTGCATTGATACTCTCATCCCCTTTTTACATCATGGTATCATATTTCATCTAAATCGGGTTTTTATGTAATATATTTTTTCCGATCATTAGCCAAAAGCTAAATGATACGCTCCATTTTATATATTTAGCTATCCAAAAAGGGAACAGAAGAGTCCCCAGGATTAAATGTATACTAGTATTTTGTGACATTTGTTTTATTAAACAATACGGTACGTGAAATTTTTTTGATGTGACTTAAAAAAGCTCCTCTTAGAGGAGCCAATTATTTTACAAGATACTTCTGTAATTCCTCTATTATAAGCTCTGCACCTGCTGGACTTAGCGTAATCTTTCCGTCTGCTAAAGTAATATTTTTATCAGATACTTCCCCTGTTATTGTACAAGCTCCTTTAGTTTCATATTTTTTCAAGATGATCTTTTCACCTTCTACATAAATCTCTAATGGTGTCTTTTCTTCAATTTCCAGTGTGCGTCTTAACTCCATTGGTATAACAATACGTCCTAATTGATCTAATTTTCGAGTTACTCCTGTTGATTTCATGAAACCTCTCCCTCGTATATTATTTTTTAGTTACTCTTTCAAGCGACGATTTAACACAATGTTCTCTTGGACGTCTGAGGATATTCCTAGATAATGAAAGTAAGGATCATTTGGGACAATTCTCCCTCTCCCTGTAGGCTTTAACTACATTAAAAGACTGTTTCCCAGTGTTCGCTTTATTCTTCCTACTCACAGGCTGTTCTCCTTAATTCAAACCTAGCTGTTAGTAGCGCTAGGGCGGCTTTTGAAGCAAGGGTAAGTTCTTATACACGAGGATGTTGGTCAGCGTTCACACTAGGGATATCCCCAGACGTCCAAGAAAGAGATTTTCCAATGATTCTAAAAGAAAGGAGGAACTCTCTCATGAAACTATTTGTTGGTTTAGATGTGAGCTCTCAAGATGCAAAAGTTTGTTTTTTAAATGGTGAAGGTGATCGATTAGAATCGTTCACCATTACAAATGACTTACCTGGAGCCATAATATTAAAAGAAAAAATTCTGAACACAGCTTCCAAATTAACCTGTGAAGTGATTAAGATTGGCTTAGAATCTACGTCGATTTATAGCTACCATCCAGCTATGTTTCTTCACAATGATAAGGAGCTAAGAACCTACGGTTCTCAAGTGTTTATGATTAATCCAAAACAAATTGCAAACTTTAAGAAAAGTTATCCAGAGATGGATAAAACAGATGCCATTGATGCATTTGTCATTGCAGACTATGTTCGTTTTGGACGTCATACGATGTCGATTGTGAAGGAAGAGCAATACATTGCCTTACAACAGTTAACTCGTTCTCGTTATCAACTCGTACATGCCTTAACAAAAGAAAAACAACATATTCTCTGTAAAGGATAAGTTTGTATCTTTTATAATCTTAGAAATATATTGTGATAGATAATTTTCCCTATAAGCAGTATGATTCTTGGTTTGGAATATAGTCCCGCCATTTTTATTTCCGATATCTACGGGTAATCTTCTCCGTATTCGAAACGCAACGATGCGATTAAAAATCACCTTATTAATAGAAACAATCCGTTCGTTATCACCCTTTGTATCTACTGTTAAATAATAACGTCCACGTATATCGTCATATTCAATGTCTTCCCACAATGCATGTGCCACTTCTGCCACACGTAATCCAGTGGTAGCCAGGACCGATAATAAAGCATAATTGATTTCATTATCCTTATAGTAATGAAGCAACTGCTTCACTTCCTCATATGATAACTCGCGTTTTGGTTTATGGTGTTTATTAACGGTCGTACTTAGAATTTCCATATGAAGAGGTTCCTGGATATATTGAATTTCATATAGCCATTTCAAATACGAACGGATCACACCAAGTTTCCGACTAATCGTAGATGCTTTGTATTTTTCTTTTGATTGATTGGAAATTGCCTCCTGGGACAGCCATGTTTGATAGTTACGGATATGGCGCTTCCTTAGATTCCTCCAGACTTGGCCAACTTTATAATCTTTTACATCTTGCTGCAGAAATTCTGTACTTTGTTTGATAAAAAAATAGAACTGACTCAAATCACGAGCATATAGAGTTCTGGATTCATCTTTTATACGCTTCTCCTGGTCAAAGTGTTTTTGGCGGTTTAAGTAATAGTACAGTATCTCTTCGTCTGAAAATCCTTCGTATGTATAAGTATCTTCTCTTTCGTTATTTTCCTTTTTAAATTCAGCTTCATCTATATAATCACGATTCCATGCTGCAATTATGTTTGTGAAATTTTGTTTTTGTTTCTCTATATTTTCTAAAGAAGTTTCACTATGAACTGTATTCAATTCAAATTTCATTGTTCTTCAACTCCTTATAAATTCCTTTTATATCTATTATTATAACTGAATTACATTCAAAATAATTTACATAGAAGGATTAAATTTTATAAAAATGAAAGTAAAGAACAACTATAGAAAATACGTATTACCCCTCACTTTTTTAGACATTTCTATGTGCAGTACTTATATGACTACAAGGGGCTTGCACCTCATGTAATTGCAGCTGCAGTTGGTCATAAAAATGATAGAACGACAAAAGAAAATTATTTGAAACAACGATTAACGAAAGATAATGATGCTGGAAATCTAATTTCGGAAGATGAATTCTAATTATATCGCATATTTTGTATTGAACAGATTCAATACCACTGTCTATAGTTATGTATTTTTTACATAATTAAAATTGATTATATACCTGTTTTTTCTGTTTGTTCTTATAAGGATTCATTAGTTCTTCGCCAAGATTCCCTAAACAATTAACATATCCATAGGGAAGCGTGTAGAACCTTGCTATAATGAAGATACAGATATATTCCACTTAGCGTTAAATGAGTTAACAAACGGAAATGATTTATAGAATTTTTGCACCAGTACCAGAAAATTTAAGACTAAATCATTTACTTTAAAGTAGCGAATCCGCTGCTTTTGTATTTTGCATAGAAAAAGGAACCATAATAGGCTCCTTAGTTTGATTCTGAAGTTTTGTAGTTTTTATTAAGGAGATTTCGTAGATCAATAATAAGAAATGATAAAAATGCCAAAGTTAGGATGCCGTTTATCCAAAAATATGTGCTTCCACTTGTGTATTTGTCATAGAAGGTATAGGTATTAAAAATTAAAAGTATGATTGAGCAGATAATTGAAGTTACTAATGAAACTAAACTTCGCATTATTGACACCTCGATTCTAAAAATTATAACTTTTAATACAATTATACATTTAAATAATAAGATTAACAAATAAATTTACCCTAAGGAGGAATGAAGATAAATTACTTACTATGGTTCTGTTGCAAAGTTTTTTACATAAAGCTACACTCTAGAAAATAGGATCTAGGAGAATCAGGCATGAGATATTTTAAAGGAAAACAATTCAAGAAAGATATAAATTCAGTAGCCGTCGGGGTTCTGTATTTCATAATATATAAAATCTAAATATATTGTAATTTTTATGCTATACTTTAAAAGACACCTAATGTTTATACTATACAACGGTATCTACAACAGCAGCTGAAAAGTCCCTATCTATAATGATAGATAGGGACTTTTCTAATTCTCAGTTACAAAATACAAAACATAAATTCAACAGGAAGCGGAGAGAATGGTGCTATGTATCCTAAGTTTTTTGATAAAATGGCCTTTTCAAAAGAACATAAAGATTTATTAATTCAATTATATAATAAAGAAATTACAAGAAAAGAGTATAATTGTTTATTAAACAATCTATATGATACAAATTCTACAGTACATAAAAATAAGAAACCAGATAATATGCTGTCTACTTAAAACTTTCAATATTCTCAACAACCTAAAAAATAAGGGTTCTGGTGCAAATACAATGAAAGCTTGAAAAACAAGTAGACTTCTTTCAGAATCCTACCTTATGCTGTAAATCCAAACAACTGATGTATAAATTCCTTCTGGTTTTTGACGGACTTCTCCCGTAAGAAAACTTGCTTCTTTCGAAGCATATGCATCGCTTCCATACCACTCAATATCTTTGTGGCAGTTCGAAACGATTTCAATCCTAGCATAGAACGAACTCGCTTCTTTATAATGCGATGGTCTTGCTCAATGATATTGTTTAGGTACTTCTGTTGTCTCATTTGCGTGCCAGAAGGCATGCTTTTTTCTTTTTGTAATTCTTGAATCGCTACAGGTTACGCTAGATTCTTATCGACTGTGATCACGCGGGGAGAGGACACATGCGAAGAAGCCAAGGCTTTTTTGAAAAAGCACTTGGCTGATTGGGTATTTCTATTTTTGCTAAGATAAAAATCAATGGTGGTTCCTTCGGAGTCCACTGCACGATATAGATACATCCATTGAACTTTTACTTTGATATACGTTTCATCGACTCTCCAGGAATCATTTGTTAGCTTAAGATGAGGTCTTATCCTTTCATCTAATTCCGGTCCATATTGATGAACCCAACGCATAATCGTTGTGTGAGCCATCGATAAACCGCGTTCTTCCATCATTTCCACCAAGTTACGAAACTTAAGGTTGTACCGTAGGTACCATCTCACTGTTAATAAAATAATGTCAGGTTGATAATGTTTCCACTTGAACAAATTTTGCTTTTCCATACTGATCACGTCCTTTTTAGAGTACTAGTATCAGTATGGAAAAGTTTACTAGACTTCTTGCACCAGAACCTACAACAGTACAATCAAAATGCTATTTTATGTAATTTTCTAGAAGTTAAGTCCTTATAAAATTAATTTAAGAAATATAATTATTAAAATGATAAATGGACAAAATCAATGAAAAAGAAATGTAAAGGTATACCAAGAATTATCTATCTAATTAAATATAAAACAGCAAAACGAATTTTAAAGGTGTACCTTTCATAATAAGTTGAAACATATATTTAAAATATAGTTTAACCATTTTTAAAAAAATTGTATTACGGATATGTTTATCTAAAGAAGGGGGGATTAACTTGAGGAAATGTGAGCCAAGCTCAAGATATTGAGCTTGGCCCTTAGGGATGTATTTTCTTAGTGATTGTAATTCATATTATCACCTCCTTTAATGGATATTTGGAGAACAGAAATTTAAAACACATAATAAATTAACTAATATTGTTAGGAAAAAGAAACTGGCAACAACTCAATACCTCTTGAAGTAGCTGTGACCCTACGTGTTGGGCGTCTCAATAATCGTAAACGACTCGACTCTTCTAAAAGACATAAAATCAATTCTTTAATTGCTAATTTACCAAAAAAAGTTCCTACACATGTATGTGGTCCCCAACCAAACCCCAGATGTGGATTTTTTGAACGGTCAAGAATTATACTATCAGGTTCAGGAAACACTTCCGGATCCCTATTGGCTGCAGCAAACAGTACTACAATTACATCACCTTTCTGAATTGTAGTATCTCTAATTTTTGTCGTTTTGGCAGCTATGCGACCCGTTCCTTGTGCTGGTCCATCAAAACGAATTAATTCATCCACCCCAGTGTCAATTAAAGATTTATCATTTAATTTATCAAATACTTCTGGGTGTTCTAATAGAGCAAGTACAACATTACCAAATACAGCATATAAAGATCCAAAACTTGCATTGAACATCGTACCAGTTGTATTACGAATGTAATGCTCAGGAACATTTGTGTTTTGAGCATGCTTTCTAATGTATGAAACAATTCCTGGCCTATCTTCAGCAGCAAACCACTCACCAACAAGAGTATTGAGTTTTTCGCGTGCTTGATTACCTGGTTCAATATTCTCAGGTCTTAGTCCTGAATCCATTTGTCGAGTAATAGCTTCCGATATTTCAAGAAAAGAATCCAAGTTTGGCTCATCAACACCAAGTGTAATTGCTGTCATACTTAATGCTAGCGGAGCGGAAACCTCTCTCATAAAATCAAATTCATTTATTGATTTGTGTTTTTTAAAAATATCTTTAATTAATACATGTATTTTCTCTCGAACATTATTAATATCCTGTGAATTAAAGGCTCTCGTTAATAGATTACGCAAAGGTATATTGTCAGGTGGATCCAAAGATTGAACAGTATGACGTACATCTGGAATTTCCACTCCAACTCGTCTCCTATCAGTTGTAAACACTTCATGATTACGTAGCACTTCTTTACAATCATCGTATCTTGTTAATACCCATGATTTCATTCCCTCATGCCAATAAACGGGAGCGTTCTCTCTTAACTTTTTATAAATAGGATATGGATTCAATAATGTTTCAGGATCGAGAGGATCATATTTAAGTTCTATTTTTTGTAACATAATCGTCTCCTTTCACAAAAAATAATGTTTTATCTTTTTCTATAAATTAACAAGAGCTCTCCTAATCACCAATACCCTCCTTAATTGTCTCCTCAAGAAGGGATTCTAATTTGGAAACTGATTGAATCTTATTAGCATAAATAGGAGCAGCATGAGTTATGCTAAATTCATCAGCTATTATCGCACTCGCTAAAGCGATGTCAGTAAACTTTTTTCTTTTCTCATTAAAACTCCGTAGTTGATTTATAATTCATAAATCAAATTTAACATTTTTAGCATAAATGTAAATATTTTGAATTTGTAGAAATATTATTTTGATTATTATGAATATTATGACATATATAAAGTTTTAATTTTGAACAAAGTTGCGATGTTTTGCCCCTTTGGATCTGTTTATCTAAAGGGGGTCACCATACATGCCCATCAACTTAAGATTTTGAAGTACCCCATCGCTATCAAGCTAAGATTTTAAAGTACCCCCTAAATGGAAATTTTGTGTTTTTATAGCATCGAAGTTTATTTTTCTCTTTTTTGGGATAACTTTTTCTCTTAAGTTGATGGGCATGGGGTACCACCACACATCCATCAACTTAAAAATTCAAAATTACCCTAAAACGAAAAAAAGCCCTAAATTTATAAGGCTCTTTTTGGTTCTGGTGCAAAAATAAAATAAAAGAGAATAAAGTGTATATATCCCTAACAGAATTGTATTTTATGCTACCAGTCCAAACAATTGATGGATGAATTCTTGCTAATTTTGAACAGACTGATCTCGTAAATCAATCTGTTCTTTTTTGATCATATGCATGGCTTCAACACCACTCAATATGGAAGTTGCTGTTTTAAATGACTTGAATCCCAACATAGAACGCACGCGTTTCTTAATAAAACGATGATCTTGTTCCACTATATTATTGAGATATCTAACTTGCCTTAGTTGTATGCCTTTAGGCATATGTTTCTCTTCTTTTAATTCTTGAATCGCTACAGGATAGGCAGGATTCCTATCTACTGTTATCACGCGAAGTTTAGAAACGTACGAAAAAGCCAAGGCTTTCTTGAAAAAGCGCTTGACTATTTGTTTATCTCTTGATTGACTTAGATAAAAATCAATTGTATACCCTTCTGAATCGACTGCACGATATAAGTACATCCATTGACCTTTTATTTTGATATATGTTTCATCGACTCTCCACGAGTCATTTGTTGGCTTAAGATGATGTCGTACTTTCTCTTCTAGTTGAGGTCCATATTGATGAACCCAGCGCATAATCGTTGTGTGAGCAATTGATAATCCTCTTTCCTCCATCATTTCCACCAGGTTACGAAAGCTCAAATTGTACCGTAGGTACCACCTTACTGTTAATAAGATTAGTTCCGGCTGATAATGCTTCCATTTGAACGAATTCTCCTTTTCCATACTGATCACACACCTTTTGTAGAGTAGTAATATCAGTATGTCCAAGTTTAAGAGATTTTTTGCGCCAGAACCAATAATTCTAAGAATAAAAAAAGGAAAATCATATATTTTAGATTAAAATAGTTACTATTTAATATAAAATAAAAAGTTAGAAATATCAAAAAAAGTTGACTATTACCATATAATGTAATAATCTTTAAGCCATAAAGATAGTAGAGACGCAGGAGGTTGATAAATTGAGAATATGATTTAATTGATAGAGTTTCGAAGGAGAATTATGGCCTAAAATGATATCTGGTTTAAACTACTCTTTTACAACTAATTATAGGATACATTTAATACTGAGAGCTAATGGTGTTTATTATATATAGTTTATAATTATCTTGGTTAAATGGAGTGATTGAAAATAAAACACATATTATTGATTAGTGGTTTACCATATGCCCAGAAAAAATTGGATTTATTAGGCCACAAAATTACATTAGTTGTAAATAAAAAAGACTTAAAATTTGGTAATAAAGCAATCGAATACGCTTCTCGAACTTTAATTTTAAGTGATAAAGATGACCTCCTAAAAATTATTAATGCTTTACATGAATCAGATCCTTTTGATGGAGTTATTTCTTTTTCAGAAGGAGGATTATTACAGGCAGCTCAATGTGCTGAAATGTTAAAGTTACCAGGAATGCAGGTTCAAGCTGTAAAAAATACAATGGACAAATATTTATTTAGATGTTGCCTTAATAGTATTCCCGAATGCAATGTAAAGTTCCAATTATGTAGAAACGAAGAAGAAGTAGTTGAATTTTATAATAAGCTTCGGAACAAACAGTTAGTGCTAAAACCTGTCAGCGGTATGGGAAGTAAAGGAGTTATTTCAGTAAATGATAAGAAAAATATAAAAGAAGCATTTCGCTATAGTAGTAATAACTTTAATACTCCAGTCTTAGCTGAATCTTATTTGGAAGGTGATGACTTTAGTGTTGAAACTTTTACTAATAAAGGTCATCATCAATTAATTGCTATAACAGATAAATATAATACTGGACCTCCTAATTTTGTAGGGAAGTACCATGTTATTCCAAGTGAAATTGATGATAAAAAGCGGGATTTTATTTTCAATAAAGTAGCAAGAGTACTTGATGTTTTAAATGTAAAGTTTGGACTAGCTCATACAGAAATTAAAGTTCTTGATACCGAAGTGAAAATAATTGAAGTGCAATTAAGACCTGGAGGAAAATTTTATCATCTAATTGAGAACGGGCTAGGAATTGATGTTTTTGAATTAGCAATAAATTCAATGTTTGATATTGTTTATCAACCTAAAAAAGGAGTTGGTTCTGCATCAATATATTATTTTGATGCTAAGGAGGAAGGCATAGTAGAAAAAGTTGAAGGTATTGAATTAGTGTCTAAAAATACGAATGTTTGTGACATAAATATTCGAGTTAAACCAGGGTGTTTCATAAAAAAATGGACAGATACTTCCGATCGTTTAGGCCATATAGTTTGTACAGGTGTAAATTCCCATTTGAGCTTACAAACAGCTATGTTTTTAGCTAATCAAATTAAATTTATGATAAAACAAGAAAAGGGAGTTAAAAAATAAGTGGCAAAAATTTTATTTATTGAAACGAACCCTATCGGTTTAGATGTGATGTTAGAAGCCAAAAAACTTGGCCATTATGTAATCTTTATTACTTCAGATCTACAGTATTACCTTCGTGGTAATACATTAGATAAACATCCACTAGGTAGAGTTGATGAAGTAGTAGAAGTATCAAGTACATATAATACTCAAGTTTTAATTAATTTCATTGAAAATAATTTTTCCTATAAAGAAATTGATGCAATTATTACTCTAAATGAAATCCACTCAAATGTAGTAGCACATTTAGCCGAACACTTTGGTGTTGCAGGTTTAAATCCTCAATCAGCAGATATTGCACGTAACAAATATTTAACCAGAAAATTACTAAGTAATTTCTGTATCCCTTCACCTAGTTATCAATATGCTAAGACCCTAAATGAAATAATTAATGTTTCAGAATCCATAGGATATCCTATAATAATTAAACCAATTAATGGTACGGGAAGTTTATTTGTAAAAGTGAATCATTCAAAAGAAGAGGTTATTCAACACTATGAAATATCTGAAAAAGTGAACACTTTCAGTAGAAGTGTACCGAAAAACGATGGATATTTAGTCGAAAAATTTATTGAAGGTGACCTAATAAGTGTTGAAACAGTATCTTGCAAAGGTCATCATGAAATTATTGGTATTACTAAGAGAGAGTTAGAAGGATACCCATATTTTATTGAGGTAGGTTCTATCTTTCCATCAGAAATCTTTCAAGCAAAAGAAATAGAGATGTTGACAATGAAAATATTAAATTGTTTAAATTTTAACTTTGGTTTTTCACATATTGAGTTTATTTTATCTGCAGATGGACCCGTATTCATAGAGATTAATCCAAGACTAGCAGGTGGAGTGATTCCAAAATTAATTGAACTATCTTATGGCATTAATATATCAAATTATTTACTAAACCTATATCTACAAAAAAATAACAAATTGGTTATTAAATCGAGAAAAATAGCGGGTTCTTATCATTTTACATCTCCCCAAAAAGGATTTTTAAGTCAAGTCCTAGGTTGGAACGAGATTACAAATAGTAGACTCGTACAAAAAGCTTCATTAAATAAAAACATAGGACATAAACTCAATGGACTTAAATCTAATTTTGACAGACTTGGCTATGTAATTATAGAGGGTGATTCTGAGCACGAAGTGATAAATGAAATACTTAGAATAAAAGATTTATTTTCAATAAAAGTAAATCAAAAAAATTATAATTGTTAAATTTCTGGAAGTGTAGCTTAATCAATATATTTAATACTTAAATCGAATAAATTATAAAATCTCCTATCTTAACCATTCGATAGGTATATATAATTTACTAATAATAAGTAAAGAGGTGTTCTAATTGCAAACTTTAAGAAATAATATTGATCATGTTTTAAGTGATTTTAAAAACGCAACTGGTAATACACCACTTATACAAATCTCATTATCAAATGGAAGTAATATTTATGCAAAATGCGAATGGACAAACCCAACTGGTTCAATAAAAGACAGGACCGCTTATGGATTAATTAAAAATGCAAGAGATATGGGGGATTTTCATCAAGAAAGTAAAATTCTGGAATATAGCGGCGGGAATTTAGGGAAATCACTTGCCGAAATATGTTATCGCGCAGGTGTAGAATTAAATTTAGTTTTTAGTCCAGGAACAAGTAAAACATACAAAAAAAGTTTAATAGATTTTTTAAAAGAAAAAAATGCAAACCTTATACCATACAGTAGTGAAGATGGTTTTTGGGGAGTAATGCAACACACAATAAAGGTAAGTAAGGAAAACCCTTCATACACTTTTTTATATCAGCACGTAAATGAAGCAAACTTTAATATTCATAAGAATTGGACTGGTAAAGAGATCATAAATCAACTTAGAGGAATTAAATTAAATGCATGGGTGGCAGCGATCGGTAGCGGAGGCACCTTAATGGGGGTATACGAAAAGCTTCAAGAATATTTTCCTAGTATTGAATTACACCCTGTTTCACCTGCAGAGCAGCCATATGGTACAACAGAAAAACCAAATACCATGACTAAATTATCGGGAACTAGTGGATTAGGTTATGGGGAAAAACAGAAGTTTGTGCAAAGAAAGGAGCATATGTTTAAAGAGCATTGGAAAATAAAATATGAGGATGCATTAATAGAAATGGAGAGATTCTATAAAGAAACAAACATTCAAATTGGTTCGTCAGCTGCAGCTAATCTAATTGTTTCAAGAAAGATTGCAGAGCAAAAGGATAACTTTAATGTTGTGACCGTTTTTCCTGATAAAGGAAGTTTAGAGGAATGGGATTTGATTAGTAATGGATTATAATCAAGTATTAGAGAATAGTTTTAAAAAGAGCTATTCAGAAGGTCTAGATTTGTGGACAAGAGATAGTTTCTTAAATACTCATATAATAAATTATGCAGATTCTTTGAAGGGAAATGATAGAAAAATTTTAGACATTGGAACAGGAAAGGCTCAAAATGCACACATCTTTTTAGAAAAAGGATTTTATTTCGTCGGAATAGATATCACTCAACAAAAAGTATGGGAGTTCCTTGAATCAAAATATCCGGGAAAAGTTAAATTCTATCACAGCCATTTCTTACACTGGAATAATGAAGAGAATCTATTTACGAATGTACTTGACGTAGGCTGCTTACATCATCAGAGATATGAAGATATCCCAAACTATCTAAAAAAGGTAAGTAACATATTAACCAAAGATGGAAAATATCTTTTAATAGTATCTGCATATGATGATGGGGAAGAAAACGAAAAAATGCACAAGGTTGAAATTCTTCCTAGTGGGAAAATAAGAAATAAGTTCAATGCACTCGAACTAAAGTCTCTTTTAGGTGAGGATTTTGAAGTTGAGAGCATAAAGCGCATTCATAATGTTGAAAGAAATCGATTCTTATTAGAAGTAATTTCGAAAAGAAGGGTATAGGGTATAAGTTATAAATATTTACATGCTTAATGAGGTGCAGATATTATCTACTTAATTTAAAAATATTCGAAAGTAAAAATGTTTAATCACGATAGATAAACTTAAATCTACGATTTTTTTCTTTTGTATAAGAAAAAATCTACAATATAAACTCTAGTATTAAATAAGTGTACTTAAAAGTACAGCAATAAAGATAATTTTATGGAAAATGAATTTCTACCTATCTAGTATTTGATGAAGTGAGGAGAAGCTATGTTGAAATATTTAAACAGCATAAATTTTTGCAGGATACCATCTGGAAAATTTCGGTTTGGTATAGATTGGAATATGGAAGATTTCGTTAAGAAATCAGAAGAATATAGAATTCCTATTGAATGGTTATTAAAAGAAACACCATTAAATGAAGTATATCTAGATGAATATGATATATCAGACTCTCCAATTACTGTCGGTATGATGAGTGAATTTTTCAATTACAACTCTAAACTCTCTATTCCAAAAGAATTAAAATATAACATTGATAATCACAACATGAACTTACCAGCCTATCCTATTAGTTATGAATTAGCTTTGTCTTTTTGCGCTTGGTTGTCTTTTATCCTAGATGAATGGATTGATTTACCAACAGAATATGAATGGGAAAAAAGTTCTAGAGGAACTGGTGATAGAACATTTCCTTGGGGGGATTCCGAAAATTATGAGATTTTGAATATCAGAAAAAACGGAATCCCATCTGAACCTATTAATATTAAGACACATTTAGAGAATGTTTCTGTATATGGCGTATATGATTTGGCTGGCAATGTAGAAGAGTGGACAAGAAGTTACAATAAGCCTTATAAAAACAGTAAATTAATCTACTCAAACCTTTTAAATTATCCAATACTTAGAGGAGGTACTAGTGAACATGGTATTGACTTAGCAAGAAGCACTAGAAGACATGGAAATCATCCAAGTCTATATACAGGTTTCAGGGTTGTTAAAAGAAAAAACACTACCAATATTACATCAATTATGTATCAAAGTGTTCAAAAATCAAACAGCTTAAAGCTTGGTGATTTTGTTTTAGGAAAAATATTAAATATTGACTCAGACACAATAGTGGTTCACTTATTAAATGATATAAAGACTATAGTTAACATTAAATCACTACCCACAGAAATAGTTGAGTTGTTTGGTAGTTTTAAAAATAAAGACTCTGAGATTTTATTAAAAATTGAAGATATTATAGGTG
This sequence comes from Bacillus arachidis, assembly GCF_030285945.1. Lineage (NCBI taxonomy): Bacteria > Bacillati > Bacillota > Bacilli > Caryophanales > Bacillaceae > Bacillus > Bacillus arachidis. Next base: position 116,038 of record NZ_CP127373.1, read on the forward strand.
ACATTTACCTTTGTAAAAGACCTTCCTTAGAAGAGATAGATCAATTTTTCACTGTGAATCAGTCTAACAAAACAGAAAAAAATAATTTAGAACTAAAAAGATATCATGGGTGGGGAATATGATTATAAATATTGAACATTATGAGGTGCTTAGTGCAAATTTAAATATAATTAAGATGCAAAATACAGATGAATATATATATTTATTTGGCCCCGTGGATTTACCAATTTATATTGAGGATTCTGTTGTTAATTTTAAATGGTATACCTGGTTTAAACAAAATGAAAAGTGGTCTAAAGAAGAATTAATAAATAAATTACCTGCTTTAAAACACAATGAAATTCAACAAAGTTCTATTTTAACCTATGGTGACATAGAAAATGACATGTATCTAAAAGTAAGGTTTCACAGTATTTGTCATACAGGTGATATTTTTGGAAGTCAAAAATGTGATTGTGGCGCCCAACTTAGAAGTTCATTAAAAAAGATATATGAAAATAATTCTGGCGCCTTATTTTATTTATCAAACCATGAAGGAAGAGGGATTGGGCTTTTTAGTAAAGCCATGGCTTATTCTCTTCAACAAAGGGGGCTAGATACTGTTGAAGCAAATTTAGCATTGGGTCACGGTGAGGATACACGTAACTATACTGAATCCGTAGAAATTTTAAAATATTTAAGAAGTAAGCCCATAATTTTATTGACAAATAACCCAACTAAAATTGATTTTCTTACTAAAAATGGGATAGAAGTTCTAAAATCTGAAAGAATTATAGTAGACTATAACGAACATAATAAAAAGTATATTAAAGCTAAAGTAGATAAAATGAAGCATATTATTAAACTTTAAAATAACAGTACACGTTTAACATATTGATATTTTTATAAAACATGAGTAATTTTAATATATTTCAATTTTATATGAGGAGGAAATCAAATGCATACAGGACCTATTAGGGCGCTAGTTATTGATAATAAAGGGGAATATATATATACAGGAGGATATGACAAAAAATTATATAAATGGAATTTTGAAACAGGGAAATCCAAACTAGTAACCAAGCATAATCACTTGATTACTAGTTTAGCAATTAGTACTGATTCTAAATATTTAATATCAGGTTCAGCTGATTATACAATTAGACTATTTGATCTCGAAACAGAACAGCTTGTACAAACATATTTGGGTCATACTGATGATGTGGAATTTGTTACTTTTACTCCAGATGACAAGTATATTATATCAACTTCTAATCAACATGATGGTAGAGTGCTAGTATGGGAAGTAAAAACGGGGAAAATCATAGTAGAATTTACAGAACATAAAAGTAGTGTCAAATCTGTTTGGACATATAATGAAAAAGTATTTTCGAGTGATAACGACGGAAATGTATATGTTTGGGATATTAAGACTGGTAATGTAATAGACAACTTAGGTCCATATGAATATGATATAGATACAATTAATGGGAGAGCAGAAGATCACAAAATATTTCTGGGTTTAGATAATGGGAACATTGATGAATATGATGCCAAAACACATAAATTCATAAGAACTATTCCTGCTCATGACATTGGATTAAAATGTATCAAATTCTCACCTTCTGGAAAGTTAATTTTAACAGCAGCTTACGATCATAAAGTTAAAATATGGAATGAAAGATTTGAACTCATTAATACACTACCAACTTATATGTATCAATGGGAGGTTTCTTTTGGGTTTACTCCTAATGAAAAATTTGTCGTTGGTTGTACGTTTGGAAACAAATATTGTGTATGGGATATAGAAAGCAATCAATTAATAGAAGAAGGGATTAAAAATTCTACTCCTTCAATAAATGATATTGCAATAAATTATAACGGAGATATTGCTACCGCTTCAGATGATGGAATATTCAGAATTAATAACGAGGAAATTGGATCAACAAATCAGGTACTAAATAACGCAGTAGGAATCAGTAAACATAAGCCTTTTGCAGTGTGGGGAGATCATAAAGGTGAGATTCACGTTTTTGATACTAAAGTTAAAAGTTTAATTAAAACGATACCTCTCGATTCAGGGCCAATTAACTCAATTGTTTTTGATAGCTATACTAATTCTTTTTTCGTTGGTACTTATGGGGGAATGATTTATAAAATTGATATTGATAACTTGGAAGTCCAAAATAAGTTTAAGGGAAATGAAGGTGCCATTAAAGGTATGGTTATTGAAGAAAACATAATTGTTTCTGGTTCTTCTGGTGGACAAGTTCATGTTTTTGATAAAAATGACGTAAATAAATTACCTACACAGTTGATAGGCTCATCATTTATAATAAATGATGTGGCATTTAGTAAAGAATTAAATTTAATCTCTACAGTTAGTAGAGACAAAATTGTGAGAATATACAATGCAACAACATTTACATTAGAGGGTATTCATAATTTACACAATTATTCTATTAAAACAGTAAGCTTTAATAATGAAGGTGTTTTATTTGCCGGGGATTATTGGGGATACGTTAGTATTTGGGATATCAAAAATAACTCAAAAGATATTATTAAAGTTGCATCAAACGGAATAAGTTTTATGGATTCACATAGTAATCTAGTTATTGCTGGTTCATATGATGGTGGAGTTTATTCTATTAACTCCAACGGTTTTTTTGAAGAAAAAATCAGATTATTCAACCAAGAGAAGGAATTCCAAATAATCTAAATGTCGGTTCATAAGGACTGCTAGTATTTAATTACTAATTCCATACGGAAAAGGAATTAAAGTTATTATGATTCTCAAACAAAATCAGACAAGAGAAACATCTTGTCTGATTTTGTAGAAATAATCATTCAATAAAAATAATCCGAAAAATTCATCATATTAAGGGAGGAATTAAATTGATTGAGCAACTATACGAAGCACATTTACCAGTTAGTAACTTAAAAGAATCTATTTCATTTTATGAGAATTTAGGATTAGAATTATCCCACACAGTAGATAATCGTTTAGCATTTTTTTGGATTAAAAAAAACAAAAGTTGGTTGGGTCTATGGGAAACTGAGGAAGCAAAAAGTAAATACCATCCTTCAACGAGACATATAGCTTTTAGTACTTCTTTGGACCAATTAAAAAACGCAGTAGCTTGGCTGAAAGAAAAAGGGATTGACCCGCGGGGAGAATTTGGGTTTGAACCAATTGAACCATTCGTTATGGTTACAAATGACGGCATAGCGCATGCGAAAATTTACTTTAATGATCCAGATAAAAATAGTTTAGAACTAATTTGCAAACTTGAAAATAACTCTAGAGTAACTAAAAACATGTATTTAAGCGCATGGGAATCAATTGTAAAAGATAGTTAATAAATAGTTGTTAAAGTTATCTAATAGTTGATTATCATAATATTTAATTACATTTATGTTCTTCTAGAAAATATCATAGATACTACTTAAATAATAAAACTGGAGGGAGTTTATGAACTCGAAAAGTTTAATATTGGTCACTCCATGGGTGAAGTATGTTAGAAAAGCAAAAAATGAAGATATATATTGTGTTTCAATTTGGAAGAAAAATAAAGGTGCAGAAAATTTGTTGCAAAAAATTGTTGAATTATCTGATGAAACTTATATATTCGATATTACTAATTATCAAAAGTTAGAAACAGTCATAAAGGCAACTTTAGAAAGTACTCATATTGACTACATATTTCATGCAGGGCGTGAAGATACAATGTTAGAAACGTATAAGATTGCTGAAAAATATGGTAAAGCATTAAATAGTTCGAAGTCAATTGAATATATTAACAATAAGCTGAAAATGAGAGAGTTATTATTAAAATACAATTTATCACCTGTTCTTTATATTCCAATCGATACAATAGCTGAACTGGAAAAGGTATCAGAAAAATTAGAATTTCCATTCATCATTAAACCCCAAGACATGTCTGGGAGTAGAGGTGTTTATTTATGTAGAAGTAATGAAGATGTTAATAAATTCAAAGAAGTCGTTTACAGCTATAACTATATTGGACCATTTATTATAGAAGAATTTTTAGAAGGTCCAGAAGTTAGTGTGGAAGTAATATCAAAGCATGGAATACACCATGTAATAGGAATTACTGATAAGATAAAAAGTGCTCCACCTTACTTTGTGGAAATGGGACATATACATCCCTCACGACTGGATTCTGAAGCGAAATCGAATATCTCAAAACTTGTAACGGATTTTTTAACATTAGCTAAATTCAAATTTGGACCAACTCATACTGAAGTAATATTAACAAAAAACGGTCCGAGAATTGTAGAATCACAAGCAAGATTAGGAGGAGATCAAATACCTCAATTAGTAAACTTATCTACCGGCATTGATATTGAATCTTTAATTTTTAAACTGTTAAATGATGAACCTTTTATAACCCCAAAAAAACAAAAAGTAGCAGCAATTTCTTATTTTTCCCTTCCAATGGGAATTTTAAAAGAAGTAAGCGGCATTGATCAAATACAATCTTTACCCTACGTACAAGAAATCTCATTCACATTAAAATCTGGAGATAATATTCCACAGATTAAAGATTCTAAAACTAGGCATGGTTATTTTATTGTTGTTGGTGAAAATCATGAGGAAGTTGTAGAGCATAAAAATACAGTTCACTCATTATTAAAAGTTGAAACATGCAAGGAGAATCTTCAAATTAACTAGGAGTGTTTTAATTGAATTTTAAAGACTTACATATAAATATAAAAGTAAGAATTTTCGTTTTATTACTCCAAAGTACTACGTCGAATATGATTTTGCCATTTATGTCAATTTATTTTTCAATTCATTATGGTGTGAAATTGGCTGGATTAATTATGCTTTTTACTGTTATAGGAAGTATACTCGCAGGATTTTATGGGGGCTATCTAGCAGATCAGTTTGGTAGAAAGAAAATTCTTGTAGCATCTGAATTCATCAGGTTCTTAACCATTGGATTTATGGCATTAACTAACTCCCCACTATTTACTGCACCAATTATAACAATGGTACTTTTATTTATTAACAATTCTTGCTTTGGTTTAGCAAATCCAGCTAGAGAAGCAATGATAATTGATGTTAGTACGCCTGAAAATAGGAAATTTATTTATTCTCTGACTTATTGGGTTAATAATTTTTCTTTAGCAATCGGAACATTACTAGGTGCATTTCTTTTCAATAAATACTTCTTTTATATTTTACTTGTTACAACGGCTGTAGTTCTAACAACTTCTATAGTTATGTATTACTTTATTGAAGAAACAAAGCCTCAGGAACTTGATGACAAAAAGACAAAATCTAAAACGAATAATATATTTTCTAGCTATAGAGAAGTATTTAAGGATAAATTATTTCTGAAATTTTTTATTGCAAGTTTATTAACACTAGGAATAGAGTTACAACTTGGCTACTACATTGGTGTTAGATTAGCAAGTGAGTTTAAAACACAAACTTTAATAAACATTTTTGACCTTAGTATTTCATTTAACGGTGTAAAAATGTATGGGATATTGAGAACTGAGAATACCGTTTTAGTCATTATTCTCGCATTGTTGGTGTCTAAATTAACAAAAAGTTTATCTGATCAAAGGTCACTTTATATGGGGATAGTGTTGTTTACTTTTGGATATATGGTTTTAGGGGTTAGTAATAATGCATGGATTTTATTACTCTCTACAGTTATTTTGACTATAGGGGAATTAATGTATGTTCCTATAAAAAGAGTCTTACTAGCTGATGTAGTTAAGGAAAGTATGCGAAGTAGATATATGGCCGTAAATAGTTTAACTTTCAGAGGTGGCCTAGTAATTGGATCACTCGGAATAACTTTAGGAGCATTAATTCCATCTTGGGGAATGTCAATTATCTATGGTCTAATGGGGGCTGTAAGTATCTTACTTTTCTCAAAGGTATATAAAGAAAAAAAAGAAATAAATTTAATAGACCTAAAAGGAAGTGCTAAATTGTGAATGATGAACATTATATGGAAATTGCAATCAACTTAGCAAAATCGATAGGTAATCAAACAAGTCCAAACCCAAACGTTGGTTGTATTATAGTAAAGGATGGATTAATTATTGGTATGGGAGCACATTTAAAATCTGGTGAAGGACATGCTGAAGTCTTAGCTTTAAATATGGCCCAAGAAAAGGCTATTAATAGTACAGTCTATGTTACTTTAGAACCTTGCAATCATACTGGCCTAACTCCTCCTTGTACAGAGGCACTAATTAATGCCAAAGTAAAAAGAGTTGTAATTGCTGAGACTGACCCTAACCCACTAGTAAAGGGAAAAGGTGTTAATAGGCTACGTGAAGCTGGTATTGAAGTAAATATAGGTATACTACAAAATAAATTAGAAGGACTAAATGAATTTTACAGACATTATATGGTCCATAAGAAACCTTATATTACTTTAAAAACAGCTATTTCTCTGGATGGAAAAATCGCAACTTATTCTGGAGATAGTAAATGGATAACTGGTAAAGATTCAAGAAATGATGTGCATATATTAAGAAATAATCATGATGCAATCATTGTCGGGGTAAACACTGTCATAAAAGATGACCCTAAACTTACTGTACGATTGAAAGATAGGAAAGGGAGAAATCCTATTAGAGTTGTATTAGATTCTAATTTACGAATACCTATAAATGCTAGCTTATTACATGATGGGAAATCAAAAGTAATTATTTTTACAACCACGTCCATAAATCAAGTCAAAAAAGAACAGTTACAAGAAATAGGAGTAGAAGTAATACAAACAACTTCTTCTACAACAAAAGTAAATCTAGAGGAGGTTTTGCATATTTTAGGAACAAAAAAGATTACATCTGCATTGCTTGAGTCGGGAAGTGAATTAAATGCTGCATTTTTAAAGGCTAATCTGGTTAACAAGATAATTACTTATATTGCGCCAAAAATTATTGGTGGAAAATCTAGTATTCCTTCATTTGGTGGAGAGGAAATACAAACTTTGTCAAATGCAAAAGAACTATCGATTCAAGAAGTTATGAAAATAGGTAACGACTTGAAGATAGTGAGTGTACCTATTTAGTGTCATACATAGATAGTTTTTTATTACCAAAGTTTATATATAATTTTCGGATTTTTACCTTTTCCATTATTACTAATATAAAATAAGTTGAAATCAATCTTACTCTTTTGAAAGCCTACGTCAACGATTCCTTCCTTTTGAAGTATGAAGAAAATAACGAATTTATGTTTTTGTTTTTTCACTTTTTGTGTTCTAGGAATAAAAAAACACTTTATTTGTAAAAAATCTAACGAATTTTTAATCGACAGAGTAAAACACTCCAAAATCCCTACAAATTGGTTACTAATTCAAAAATAAAATAATTGTTGCCATGCACTTGAAGGGAGGATAAATGTGTTCAAGAGATTAAATGAAGATATCAAGTGTATATTAAAATCAGATCCAGCAGCCAGAAATATAATTGAAGCCCTCTTATGTTATCCTGGTATACATGCAGTATGGTTGTACCGTATTAGTCATAAATTATGGAAAAACAAATGTTATTTAATAGCTCGATTAATTTCACAATTCACAAGGTTTCTAACTGGAATAGAAATTCACCCAGCAGCAAAAATAGGACGTAGATTGTTTATTGACCATGGTGCTGGTGTTGTCATTGGTGAAACCTGCGAAATTGGTAATGATGTTACCATATTTCAAGGGGTAACGCTTGGAGGTACTGGAAAAGAAATTGGAAAAAGACACCCTAACATTGGTGATGGTTGTGTAATTTGTTGTGGTGCTAAAGTATTAGGAGCAATTACAATAGGAAATTACTCTATAATTGGAGCAGGTTCAGTGGTTTTAAAAGATGTGCCGAATAATTCTACTATAGTAGGGATTCCAGGAGAAATAGTAAAACTAAACGGTATAAGAACCAAAGATAGAGTTGTTATACCAATAGACTAGGTTAATGATTTATAAAGGATAGATGGTTCTGGTGCAAGAAGTCTATAAAACTTGGACATACTGATACTATTACTCTAAAAAAGGTGTGTGATCGGTATGAAAAAGGAAAATTTATTCAAATGGAAGCACTATCAACCTGATATTATCTTATTAACGGTAAGATGGTACCTACGGTACAACCTAAGTTTTCGTGATTTGGTGGAAATGATGGAGGAACGAGGTTTGTCGGTTCTGTTGCAAAGTTTGAAAAAGCATAAACAGGTTGAGTAAATGAGGAACAATATTTAGGAAGTAGCTAGTAATTGTTGAAGTTCATTGTACGTTGAAAAGGCGGAGTCTCTTTGAAGACTTCGCCTTTGTTTATATAGAGCATGAATGGTCTCGATACCTTTTATCGTACGTGAAGCATGACGAAAATTTTGAAATCCTGCAGATTTGGCAAAACGTCTCTTTACATGCCTGTGATCCTGTTCAATAAGGTTGTTTAAATGTTTGATTGTACAATGAATTGTAGTTTGATAAAATCCTTGTTTTCTTAATTTGTTAAATGCACAAAGTAATGCCGGCGCTTTGTCTGTAGTGAGAACCGTTGGTTCTCCAAAATGTTTTACTAATCTTTTCATGAAGGCATAGGCAGCCTGATGGTCCCGTTTTTTACGAAGTTGAATATCCAATGTGTTTCCATCCTTATCAATTGCACGATAGAGATAACGCCACTCTCCCTTAACTTTGATATAAGTCTCATCCAAATGCCAAGATAGTTGTGCAGATTTATTTTTCACTGTCCATATTTGATAGATGAGATTGCCATATTCATGAACCCATCGCATTATGGTTGTAGGGTGAACTGAAATACCACGTTCTTTCAGAATTTCAGAGACATCGCGATAACTTAAAGAAAAACGGCAGTAGTAGCCGACGGCTATTAAAATAATATCTTTCTTGAATTGTTTTCCTTTAAAATATCTCATGCCTAATTCCCCTAGATCCTGTTTTCTAGAGTGTAACTTCATGTAGGAAACTTTGCAACAGAACCGTCGTTACTTTTGATAGCTAACGAATTAGTCCTAAGACAGCCGAGCTAACTCCCTTGTTCCAAAGGTTATTTTACTGTCATTTATGCCAACGCTAATAAGCGTATTGCTTCATTTTTGATATTGATAGCTGAGTTATAATCTCTATCGAGATTTACACCACATACACAAGAATATACTCGTTCAGACAATGATATATCTTTCACAATTCCACAACTGCTACATGTTTTTGTGGAAGGAAACCATTTGTCTATTTTCACAAGTTGTTTGCCTTGTTCTTGTAGTTTATAAGCTAAAAAAGAAGTGAACATACCCCAACCATTGTCAGCGACACTTTTTCCAAAATTAAGTGATTGCGACATCCCTTTCATGTTTAGTTCTTCAATAGCTATAACGTCAAAATTAGTAGCTAACTCTTTAGACTTATGATGAAGAAAATTCTTACGTTGGTTCGCTACTTTTTCATGTAATTTCGCTACACGAGTACGTTGTTTACTCCAACGTTCTGAGCCTTTAGCACGTCTTGATAATACTCATAGATATCTCTTAAAAAAATTCAGAACTCTTTCTATACCAAGTTAATTTCAAATATAATAAAAATAGCCAAATGCCTGTACATTAAGGCATTTGGCGTATTTCATTAATTAAAATCATTTGATAAAGTAATTAGTTTGAATCAGTATTTAGGGCTTTCGCTTCATCAATTCTTTCCTGAATTTCTTTTAAAGCTTCAGCATACTTTTGTTCACCTGCAATTTTTTTGATTTTCTTTTTATTTTTTTCTGACAATTCATTGTTGTATACAACAATTATTTTTTCATCTTCAATAATAGACCCGTCAGCATTATACTGAACAGTTGTATTGTGACTTTCTGTCATATCATAGTCAGGATTTAATTTTTCTGGAATAAAGGAGGTATCTGAGTTACTATTACTTTCTTTTAAATAAACATAATAATATTTATTCTGACTACGTGTTTCTTTAGGTACTTCGGAAGTTTTTTCTGTCGTAGTAGCATTTGTTTTTTCACCTATTTCTTGTTCTCCTGTATTATTAAAAAACAGAAAAATACTTAATCCCAAAAGGCTAACAATGACTAAACTAACTATCATTATTTTTTTCTTCTGTAACAACTTTTTCACCACTCAATTTTTATGTATTTTATTTTTCAATAATTATATGCTTTATGATTCTTTGTTCTTTTAAAATTATTAAACAGCTTATTAATATAATATCAAATACCGCTAACCCTAAAGAGATTTTTCCTAATAAAAAGGTATTGCTGGATATAAAAAAGCATACTATAAAAGAAAATTGCCAAAAAACTAATAAGGCTAGATACACTATGTTATGTCTTTCTATAAATCTATAACCAAAGATCCATTGTAATGCAAATGTTTGTTTGTTTATCTCTAAATAGTATACTGCAGAGAAAAAGAGTAACACTGCTGCAAGTAATATAAATAAGGTAACGTTAATGATATTTAATTGAAGTTTTTCTGTATCATTTGATATTTTCTGTTCAACACTTGCATATGCAACAGATACTGGGCTCCAAATATTATCTAATCCATATTTTTTTAAAGTTTCTTGTGTATTTTTAAAAGGATTTTCTCCCATATTATTTTTAGTGTAATATCCGTAACCCATCGCAATGGTACTCGCTGTAAATGTCGGCTCAAATTCAGGGGTAATAATTACAGCAATCGGATCCTTTATTTGATATTTACTTTTTTCTGCCATTTTGGTAGAAAAAGTAAAATAAGATTGTTCATTTTTCACATATATTATGTTAATTTTAATCGAAGCTGCCTGATTACGATTAATCATAGCTTCATACTCTTCTTTTATTGTTTCTTTTATATCTTCTTGGTCTTTTTTGTATTTTTGTGGTACTAATACGACCAGCTCACTTTTACTTGTTTTCGGCAATTCCACTTCATTACCATTAACACCAAAAATCGGATTTACATCCAAATAATTCTTATTAATTTTCACTTGTTTACCTTCTATTCCCCATGGCTTTGAAGGTAACTTATTCCCATTTTCTTCAAAGTAGTAATTGGATGGTGAGATATAAATAGATCCCTGTTCTTCAAATTCCTTATACAACTTCTTAAAATTATATAGCTGTCTCTCGTCTTTTGTATCTAGCCCTTTTCCTTCCATCTCCATTCCTAAAAAAGAATATTTTTTTAAGACATCCCATTTAGCTTGTTGGCCTAATGTATCTCTTAACTTTTGAAATGAATGGATCCCTTGTTCTAACCCTAATATTAAAAAGATCGCCAATATAAAACGAACAATACAATTCAAATAAAAAAATGTTTTTACTGGTTTTTGGTTTTTAATTGCCTGAGATATACCTATGCTTTTAGTCCCAATCCATGAAAACAATAAAATTAGGGAAATAGTTAAAATTAATATAGATATATTTTTAATCCAAAAAATTAGAAAAGGAAAAATTTGCTGATACTGATTATAAAAATATAAATATAATAATAATATTAACCACACCAAAATAAAAGCATAGAAGATTAGTCTTAGATATCGTTTTAACAAATAGAGGCCAATATGAAAAAAGTTATCTCCATGTAAATATCGTATTGCAATAGCTTTATAATTATTGATAATATCATAAAACATTGCAAGTAATATTAACAAGCACAACACCACACATGTTATATAAATCATATCTTGATATGGATATTCAGTAAAAAGGGAATTAGATTGTTCTTGTGAGAGTTCAATTGAAAAACCATAGTTGGTAGCTAATTTTTTAAATACTTCAACATTGTTAGTGCCCTTTAAAATATATGTACCTCTAACCTCTTTCGTTTTTCCGGCGGCAATTAGAGGCCGAATTTCTATTGGATTAAAACTATGAAAAATTTCTAATTGACCAATTTGATATGTACTATTAGTTTTAAGAGTGGACATAAAATCATTTGTATTGCTTTTTTCATCCAAATACTTCCCATTTTTTAGTTTTATTTTTTCAAAATACTTATCTGGGTCATATAATGCTATATAATATACTATTTTTTCTTGGTTATTTTCTGTTAATTCATACGAGGTCCTTTGTAAGTTCACTTTTGCTTTATCTACAATTTTTGTTAACATTTGAAAGTTCTCTAATTTACTTTTTTGAGGATTACCTTCCTTTATTTCTAAATTCCAATTTTTTTCAAGATAATTACTATTATAATTAAAAGCTTGAAAATCTAAAAACTCGAACTGTTTAATCGATAAAAAGCTAACAATTGTAAAAGTAATGGTAAGTAATAAAAATATTAATTTTTTCATAGTCTAGCCTTTCCCTTATAGTTGAATAGTTCGCGAAAAAAGATGTACTAAACTCTTGTCATGGGTAACCACAATGATTGTTTTACCTTGTTGATGCAATCTCTGAAACAAAGTAGCAATAATATCCCTATTTTCACTATCTAAAGATCCTGTTGGTTCATCAGCTAAAATTAGAGTTGGATCTTTGAGCAATAATCTAGCAATCGCTACACGTTGCTGTTCTCCTCCACTAAGTGTACATACCTTTTTTTCTTCGTAACCTGTAAGTTGAACTTCATCTAATGCCTTATGTATTGCCACTTTTTTTTCATTTTTCTTCATTTTTTTATGTTTAAGAGCAATTTCTAAATTATGCTGGACGGATTCATTATCTATTAATGCATAGTTTTGAAATATGAAACCTATATTATTTCTTAATAAGTAATGTTTTACTCTTTTTGATTGTGTATTTTTCCCTAGAATTATTACATCACCAGAATCAGGTTTTTCTAATGTCCCTATTATATTTAAAAGTGTTGATTTTCCTTGACCACTTTTACCATATATTCCAATAAATTCACCTGAATATACCTTTAAGTTAAAATTCTCAAATACTTTTTTATGATCAAACGATTTATTCATATTTCTTATTTCAATCATCTTACTGCTCCCTGATATCAATTTTTAAGGGGGATTATATAAAACATATAAATCCCCCTTGTGCATTACAATATTTAATTAGTATATTTATGATAATTTACTCTATAAGGACCTGTATAATCTAAAAATATTCCTGCTTTAACCCCACGTGGTGCAATTTCACTCTTAAAAGTTTTACCATTCTTTGTTATTCCCGCAGAATGACGAGCCAGCTGATGGTTATAAATTGAATAGTCCTTCATTTTATTTTTATCAAACCCGTAACTCCAACTATCAACACTTCCCGCAGATGCTGTAATAGGTACTAATGCTCCTACAGCTAGCATGGATGACAACGCAAAAGTAATCGCTTTCTTCTTCATTTTATTTCCCCTTCCAATTTTTTGTATTTTTGTTTCTAGTACATAATAACATAATTTTATAATATTACAATATATAATTACAATTTAATTAGAGTGCTTTAATTTAACTAACAAATTGCATTCAAATTTTTTGTTTGTATTTGTTTATTACTTCTAATTCAGTAGCAGATAATCTAATTTCATAAACTAACCACAGAAATTCATCACACAACTAAATTTTATGGCAACTGGTATATTATAACAATATAATTATTCTGAATATGCAGAATTACATATTCAGAATAATACGTAAAACAAACTCATTCAAACATTGCTATATAAAAAAGCCAGTTCCTCCCATAGGAACTAGCTCCTTATCCATATTCATAAAAACATATAACTTATACTACTTTACTTTTCTATAATCCATTTTTAATACAGCGCCGCTTGTTACTTCCAAATATTCGACCGTAATTTTATGCACTCCAACAGTCATCGGTACTTTTACCTTTCGAACCTCACCTGCACTAGCTTTCCAAGAATCAATAATGCGTTTATCATCAATATATACTCTTACTCCATCATCAGCCTTAGCTTCAAATTCATAATTACCATTTTCAAATAAACCTAGCTTTGTAAAACGGGCAGAAAAATTATCATTAGGTATACTTGGATACGGAGAGCCCTTTCCCCAGTTAAAATCAATGTTAATAAATCGATCTAATGACCATTTCCCCCCTTTAACTATGGCTTCACCTTTTAAATCTTTATTAGCATAATATTCTGCTGTCCAATGCGGAAATGGAACAGCATCAGTATATGGTTCCATACCAAACTCTACTTTACTTGCTCCTCCCTCTTCTAAATATTGTACCTCAATAAGGTGGATATCTTTTTCTGTAGACTTTCCAAGTATTGTTGCACCTGTATTGTCATTGATTACTACCTTTCGAGCATCTTCTACATATCTACCGCTTGCATGCCATCGATCTATTACAAGTTTACCATCAATATAAACTCGAAGACCATCATCTGCTTTTCCACGAATAATGTATTCGCCCTTTGGTAAACGTTTTACAGTAGTATAGCGAGCAGAAAAATTATCCTTTGGTACTTTCGAAGTTGGAGCCCCTTCCCCATTATCTTCCGCAAGTTTTTGCTGTTGCCCTGCTGGTGCAATTACTCTTGCATCTACAGGAAGCCCTTGTAGATCCTTATTTGGGTAATAATAAGCTAGCCAATAATCAAATGGAACAATATCAGAAAATATACCCGCATTCCCCGTTTTTTCATGGAAATCTGTCTCTATTTTGTGGTTTCCTTGCGCTAGCTTTGGTAAAAGTGCACGTTTTATTTGCCCACTTGAAGAATCATTCCATCCATCAATTATCTTTTTTCCATCAAAATTTACTTTAACATAATCATCAGCAAGAGTTTGCATAAAATAATCTCCTGCTTCTAAACTTTGTGATTGATCAAATTTTGCTGAGAAGTTATCGTTTTTTTGACCCTCCGGTGCTCCTGATCCCCAATTATAGTGAACTTGACTTGCTTTTTCTTTATAAATATTATCCTTAGAAGAAATATCTGCACCGGGAATAATAGAATAAAAGTTATCAATATCAGGAGTCCAAACAAGATAGTGATCTTGCGGAGTAGATATCCATTCATCATGTACAATTGCAGAGCGATGCCATACTCTTTCAGCTGGATCAAAAATTTCCTCATAACCCACACCTGTTACAGCATGATTTTTATAAATGGGGTGTGTTTGAGTTGTAATAATCGCTGGTCTATTTTTATCTATTTCTTTTTTGTATTCCTCAAAGATGGCTGGATTTACAGGTTTATTCTTATATTCCTTGATAGAAACAGAATATTTCCCTGTTTTTTCCCAATATTCTTTCGCACCAGCTATACCCTTATTACCAAACGTATAACCTTGAGCATCCGTCTTCATTAATTTTGGTAGTGTGTCGAGAATATATGCTTCATAATCAGTTTGATTATTTTTTAAACGTGGGAACCCATTATTCGCCCAATAAGTTATAACGTTTGCATAGGCTGTTGGAAGACACCCATTAGTCCAGTCAAAATCTGGAACATTTGATATGAATTTATGATTATAATAAGGTGCACTTACTGAGCGCACTGAACGACTATTTTTTTTCAAACTATTGTTTTCTGAAGAAATATTCTTTGAATTAGTAAATATGTTTATATCTTCAAGAGCTTTTTTTGATACCTCTTTTTTAGTATTTAAATCTATGTACGAACCTTCTTTACTAGATTTTTGCAAATATGACATTGGTCCTACATAAATACTACGCTCTTTATCTACCGTTTTGTATGGATTAGCACCTTGTCTTGTAGATTCCAGTACACCTGAAAGTTTCTCGTTACCACTCACAATAATAAATCCATTTTCCTGATTTCCGCGCTGTACAACAAACAAATACGCCGTTAATTCCCTATTTTCATCATACAATTTTCGATCTAATACCAATTCACTCTCTTTCCAATTTGTCTCCGAATTATTTCGAATAACTTCAAAATAATTTTTTGCTTGCTGAGTAGCTTTTTCTACAGATACAGTGTTCACATTATGCTTTTCTTCAGCATGAACATTTGTTGTAACAAATAATAGTAAAGCTACAAACATTAAAATACTATAACTTTTTTTCAATAACTTAACCATACTACAACTCCTTAACTATTGATTTTTAATTCCCGAATATAATATAACAATATTTAGAAAAAGTGAAATTGTTTTCCTATATACAAATTTACATATTACAAAATATGCATTATAAATATATATGCATAAAAAAAAAGGAGGTTATGTATATGTGGAAAAAATCATTTCTTATTTCGTGCTTATTAGTAACTTTTTATTTATCAAGTGGTGGGGCTGTATCTGCACAAACAATTCCGTCAAATGAGATGACTTCCAGTTTCTCTTATATTTTAAAAAGAAACGCTTTGATTATGGCTTATGCTGCTGAAGAAGCGAAAGAAGAGGGAACCTATCCTTGGAGTGTAGGGTTGGCATTTGCTGAAAAAGTTAAGCCTGGTGGTGAATGGGATTATAAAACAAAATTTGGGAGAAAAAAACAATTTATTTGTATGGGATATTTAATGAAAGGTGAGGATTTAGGTAATATACACTTTGGCTATGTAGCAAGAGCTGCCACAATTCCAATCGAATTAATAGCTACGAAGGAGGGCGCTTACCAAATATGGTATGATGAAAAACTTAAAGGATGGGCTGATAGTTATTTTGATCAGCCAAGTGATGAAACAGGTAGAGCACATGGGGTATTATTATGGGATAACAAGTTACTTCCAAACCCTCAAGATCCACCGCCCCCACCTGTGAAGCCTTTTGAATCCGCTAAAGAGCAACCAAAATTTAAGGCTCTAACTATAAAAGAAAAAACTGAAATTAAAGCAGATATACAACGTATATCTAAAGAATTGTTGAAATAAATATAAAAGGTTGTTTCTAAAAACTATATATTACTATACAAAAAGCTGGTTCCTAATTTAGAAGCCAGCTTTTTGTATAGTAATCATGGATAAATTGCATCCCCATAAATATGCAATTATGCATATTTATGGGGATGCAATTGCTATAATATACCATTTTATCTAGAATATTATTATATTATGAATAAAGGAGATACAATATGAAACCACTTATTAAAGGATTAAGTATGAGTGTTTTAGCAATGAGTATTTTGCTTCCTTCCAGTGTCAGTTTTGCAAATGAAAACATTGATTCTAGTCAAACGAACAAAACTATTACTTCGTCAAAACCACCATCATTGGATCCTGAGGAAGGAAAAAAAATCATTGAAATTGGGAAAGAGAAAGCTAAAAAGGCTTGGGAACAAGAGAATCAAAAAAATAAGATAAACAGGATGCGACCACCATCTGAAAAATATTCCCTAAATGTTACACATTTTAAACAAACTGATTGGTTTTATTGCGGACCAGCATCGGCACGTAGCGTTCTAACTTTTCATAAATCTGACAGTGGGTCAGCGTTTCCTCTACCAACTGAAAGAATCCTTGCTTCTTTAATGCAAACAACTAACCAGGGAACAAATTCTCTTAACTTAGCTTGGGGATTAAATGCGTACAAAGACAATTATGATTTTGCTGATAGTCCTTATGGAGCTACAACCCCTAGTAGCATTAGAGAACTGGAAGTATTGGTAAAAAATAAATTATCAGATGGAACCAATGTACCGATTGTACTAACAAATACACAACACTTGGCACGTTATAAAAATGCTGAAAAAAACTATAGGCATTTTATTGTAATTAACGGATACCAGGGATCGGATAGAACAATGGAAATTGTAGATCCTAACCATAAACGGGATAAGAACGACCGAGCTTTAGGTGGTGAATATACGGAGAAAATAGACAATAATGGAAAAGGAGTAGGAAAGGCCGTTTTAAGTGCTACGGGTTCCAATCCAACATTAGTATATTGAAATACCGAAAAATAACTCCCATTATTCTAAGTCTAGGAATTCTAGTCTCTTGTACTCAAAATAAGTCAAATATAAAGCAAATCAATAGTACTTATCCAGAATTAAAAATAAATTATGATACATTTTATATGGCTTCTACTTCCAATAATAAAATGTATTTACCTGTTGCTGATAAGAGTAAAGAAGGTCTACCTAATAAACTTCTTTCATATAATTTTTCTAACAAAGCAGAGGAGACTGTATTTCATTCGAAAATGGGTGGGGATGCAAACATACAAGGGGTACATGCCAATGAAGAATGGTTACTATGGATTGATACGAATACTGTTGGCTCAAAATCTGTTCTTTATACAAAAAATCTAATCAACAACAAACAAACGCAAATCCATAAAACCAATGAAATTATAGAACCTTACCTTTATAAACATTATGTATCCTGGATGGAAATTAATGAACAAAAAAACAATGCAGATATTGTACTATATGATCTAGAAACCAATACGAAAACAAAAATAGCTACCGTAGGATCTTATGACACCGCTAGCACTACTCTTCATATGAATGAAGATAAAATAGTCTATACAAACTCTACTGGGACCCAAACTACTATAAGCACTTATAACCTTAAGAATAAGCATGTGAGTAGCTATTTAGTCCCACAAAATAATATTTTATCTCCTAGAATTGTTGGAAATAAAATTATCTATGTGAGTTTATCTAATGAAGAAAATTCCACTGGAAATCCAATTGAGACTTATTTCATTTTAGATATGAAATCTAAGAATATAACACCTCTTTTCATTGAAGGTATAAATAGCAAGCAAGGAGATACCATTGGATCTTTGAGTGCAACTATGAATTATTGGGCTTTTACAACAGACGATCAAAAAATTTGGGTGTATCAATTAATTGAAGATGGGTACAAAAGAATCAAGTTGGATATTCCAAACGTATTTCAATTGCGCATGTCAGAAAATGGGGATACTAATGTCATATGTGACGACCCAAATGCCCCTCCACAAAAGGGACATGATTCTATCGTGTCAATTTCATATGCTAAATTAAAATCTAAGTTTCAAAATGAAAAAATAGAACCTTATATCAATTAAATGTAACCTATACAAAAATAGCGTTATTATCTTTGTATATAGTGTAAGCTTAACACGAACTAACATCACTTAATCTGTTATTTCGTGTTAAGCGATGTTAGTTCCATAAGGTAGACAAATTAAAATCAAGGTTATTCTAGGAGTAATTTTTGAATTGATTTTTATAACTTGTTTGTTTTGATTTATATTACTCCTTTTTGCATTAATTCTATTCCCACAAAAAATATATAACTACGACCAAACTTTTTTATTGTTAGATACAAGTCTCAAAACATTACCATTGTAACGAAATATATATTCTAAAACACCAAAATAAGCTATTCTTTCTATAATTATGCGGAAAGAATAGCTTATTTTAATATTTTCAGATGCAATACTCTATTTTCTCAAAAAATCCAAACCTCCTGATTTCCTATCTGTCCTTCAATAACTAATAGTTAGATGTACATTCAATTTTCTTTACAAAAAAACTTTTTGAGACAATTAAATACATCTCTCTTATTCTTCAATATATAATACCTAAACCTTTCATCAGTAATGTCTTTATAAACAGAAAAAAGGGTAGATGATGAACGATTGTACTGGTTTAATTAGCAAGGATGTACTCAACTACTCTGTTGATTAATCCATTTCTCTGGAATTAATGCTATTCCATTACGCCAAGTTTTTTCTATTAAAGCCTCTTGAAATCCTTCATCCAAAATATTTGCATGATCCGTTACAATAATTTGCATTTCTGAATCTAATTCATTGCAAATATCAAATAAAAAGTCAAACATTCTTTTTACAGCAATTCTATCCTCATCAGAAATCTCATTTATTTTCCCTTCTAACTTTGAGTATTTTTCTGGCGGAAAATATACTTGAGTCGGTTGATCAAGAACAATAAAATTAGGAACTGGCCGTTCTTTTTTAATAAAAAATTTATGTTAAGCTAACAAAGTTATCAAGTGACACCCCAACCAATTTGCACCACTTCCCATTCTATTCATCGGTATCGGGCGATCCTCACTATCTGCAACTACAGTTAACTTTTTAACATCTAATCTATATGGATATTCGGCGTGTTCTAACTGAAGTTTTTCAGCCCATTTTGACATTTCTCGACCAATAACATTTAAGATAGAAGCTAAATTTTCTTCTATATCTTCCTTATTTATTTTTCTTTCTAAATCAAATATCTTTTTCTCCTTTTTCTGGATTTCCTCTATAAGATCAGAATTTTCTTCAATTTCGCTTACACTTTCTAAAAATAAACTAATTCTTCCTACAGCTTTTGCGGCTGTATAATTAAAGTCATTTAGTTCTTCAATTTCTTCCTGTTGATTATTTAACATCTCAATTTCCATATTTAATTGTCTTAAACTTAATTTAGCATCGCTTAACTCTTGTTCAATGCGAGTTAAATAATTATCAAGATACGTGGTATAGGCGGTTTAACATTACTTCAAATTCACACTATTAATAATCCTTATTTATTATAAAATAATCGCTTTTGAAATGAATGGTTTAGGTGTTATCCGTTAGTTCTATAATCCTATTACTTGTAACACCTATCATTGCTATAATCTTTTTATAATATAGAAATATCCCTATTTCTATACTTTTGTTATCGAAATATTGAAGTAGGGATATAGGGAAATCTTTCGAAAGAATAACTAGAGTGGTAGATTTGATACTCTCATCCCTAAAGGAGGCTCTGTCGCACCGTAGTGAGCTTTCTCGTTCGGAACATCTGTCAAATGACAATAAAATCGTTTGACAATCTAAGTTTTATTCAAAAAATAGCGCCCTATAATTGGATAACATGGATACTGAACTGAGCTTTGCTAATGCATAGGATCCTAAAGATCGTTTGAATTACAATGAAATAGTCCTGATATTATTACTATAACTTCCTTCACAATATAGAAATCTCCCTATTTCTATAAGTGGATATTTCCCTATATATTTAATTTCGTTATCCAAAATATAGATATAAGGATTCTTTTAGAAAGTAACTAGAGTAGTAGATTCTCCCCCCTAATCGGGCGCCGTTGTATCGTAGTGAGCTTTCTCATTCGGAACATCTGTAAAATGACAATACAGTTATTTAATTTCGATATAAAAATATAAGAGATTTGCTACATTTTTTTGTAGTAAGGCTCTTTGTCACTTTATCCATAAGTTGACCGCATTTGGAAGCATTAGTTGACCAGAAAACACTTACTTTTATAGGCGATTATCTAATTATCTAACGGAATTGGAAGCATAAATTGGCCTTGAGTTAATGATTAACCAATAAGCTGACCGTTAGTTTATGCAGAATTTTATACATATGGAGTAAAGTAAATAAAGACAATGATTGCTTATAACCACTGATATAACGGGATGAATAAGAAATTGCATACGTAGGTGAAGAGGATGCTTCACCTACTGTTGATAAGCCGAGGATTATTGGTGCGGAGAACTTCTGATAATAGGACATTATGTTAACCGAACATGTATAGGGTATACACTGTTCCTTATTTAACTAAAGGGCAGAATACTTCAATAAGGATTATGGTTTTTTGTGATAAATTTAGAGGAGATCCAGTAAAGAATTTTGTTCAAAAAGGGGATTTTACAATGGGAAAACGGAAATTATCAATTACAGTATTCTTATTAAGTTTTTTTTCATTACTTATTTCGCTTAAATTATTTTGGAATTTAGGTATTTTTGTTGATGAGTATGGTTTAAGCCCCGATATTGTTAATGGCGGAGACTTTTGGCTTACAATGGATTGGTTAAGATTATTATTACTGTTATTGCTGTGTGTAGTATCTGGTATTAATATTTTTAGTGCTAAACAAAATAAGTGAAATAAAGTAAATAAACATTGCAAAGAATTACACTTAAACTAACGGGTGCTTTAATTGAACAGGAAACTAAAAACTTTTAACTTCCGCTTTCGAAAATTATGTAAATGAGCTGTCCATATGGGCAGCTTATTGTATTTTTTGCTTAGCGTGGATTTTATGTCATTTGGTTGGCGGGACCCCATCGCTATCAAGCTAAGCTCATGTAACGTCAATGATAAGCAAGATTGTTTCTTTTTTTCGAAAGTCTATATGTAGATGCTTTAAAGATTTGCATACGAAATAAACCCTAACGGGTTTCCTTTTTTGAATTAAGCCGCTTGATTATCAGACATGGTACAATTGTAAACGACACCTAATATATCAAAGACTGTTTTCTTCTCATATCGATGAGATTTTCGTCCGTTTTGCTGTAGGAGGTTGAACATACGAAGTAGAACCTTTGATAGCTCTTGGGTGTCTTTCTGTATAGCTTGGAAAAGAAGAAGAAAATAATCTTTAATCATATATATGGCCTTATACTCACTCAGTTCTCGTTTCTTTTTCATAAGAAGTAATTGCCGCATTTGAAACATGATAGAAGAACAGAGTAGAATGGCAATCAATTGTCCATACAAATGGCACTCCCATCTTTCTGGTTTTATCTTTTTACACTGATGAATTTGAAAGAATGACTTCCATGTTTTAAATAAAATTTCGATTTGCCAACGTAAAGAGTAACAATCATGTACTTGTCCCATCGGGACAATATCTGTAGGGGTGTTTGTCATATATACATTGATACCACTGAGCCGTTTACTACGAGGAGAATACTTCATTCCTTTCTTTTTTTCTCTTACAGTTTGATCTTGTAATCGTTTTTGTTGTTGTTCTTTTGTTAGCCGATGAACAATCACACGAGTTGGTACTTTATCAGTCATTCCTACATAAGCGTCGGATATTTCACATGTTTGTCCTGGTTGAAGAGAGTTCATTAAGACCTCCATATCTATCTGTATATACTCTGTACCTTTCTTGATTCTTCCATCTTGAAAATAATCAGGGGTGGGATTTTTTTGATAAATACGTGTATTTGATTTAATACGAGAGATATAGTAAGCCTTTTTATCTTGTATATGTTGAAGATCTTTCAAGTGAAAATAACCTAAATCACGGATACATAAATCATTCGCTGTCACAGTTGGAACACACAGAGAACCATAGGTTCGATCATGTTGTTTACCTGGACCTGTATGAATATGTAGGAATTGTCCACTTAATAGATCATACTCAAGCTGAATCTTCACCCCCGCTGTATGGCTACATCCTCCTGCACCTGGATAAACAGATGAAAATACATCGGGAAGTTGAAATGCAGTTGAATCTAGGATACGAATACGTTTGAAAATAGAAGTGTATGGAGAAGTGAGCAGTTTAGTTGAAGATAACTTTTGGTTGAGAAGTTCGGCTAACACTTGTTGTAGAAATTGCACGGCTGTGACATTAAATCGTTGATTCAGTCCCTCAGGACTGATGAGCACTTCTGTTGATGCTTCTAAACAGCTACATAACTGAGTTAAAGAGGTTTTAGCGACATTTTGACTCATCCATACACATAAAGCTACTAAATCTTTTGCTTGGTACTTACTGGTTCGTTGTACAAAACCAACATCTCTAGCAAGATCTCGTAAGAAATTTGGAGATAAGAAGTTTTGAATTTCTTGAGCAAATAGTTGTAATTCATCGGATACAGAAATAGACATACAAAAACACCATCCTTTTCTATGATTCTACAGAAAAAATAGAGTATTTTTGTTGATCTAAAATAAAGTCCGATAATTTGTAAAAAAGATTGATAACTTAAAATAAAGTTTGATAAAAACGATTAACTAAGTAAAATGGGGGATTGTATTATGGGTAAGAGTTTATCAGAAATGTCACTTGAAGAATTGTGGAAACTGTTTCCGATTATACTAAAAGAACATAATCCAATATGGAAAGATTGGTATTTACAAGAAGAAAAATTACTTAACAACATAATCGGTAATCAATATATTGAGCGAATAAATCACATAGGAAGCACTTCTGTTAATGGGTTATTAGCAAAGCCAACGATAGATATATTGATTGAAATAACAGAAGACTGCGATTTGAAATTTTTAGTGAGTAAGTTAGAGAAAAACGGATATATTTTAGAAAAGCAACCACAAAAGCCAGTACCTCATATGATGTTTATGAAAGGCTATACAGAAAAAGGATTTGCCGAAAAAGTATTTCATCTTCATGTTAGGTATTTAGGTGATTGGAATGAATTGTATTTTAGAGATTTTTTACGACTGCGAAAAGATGTTACCAAAGAATATAGTAACTTAAAAATGAGCTTAATAGATAAATATGAACATAACAGAGATGGATATACTGAAGCAAAAACAGAGTTTGTTAACAAATACACTAAAATTGCAAAATCTAAATTTGAAAACAAATACACTCCAAACTAATGAGCATAGTATTTCCTATTGAACTTTTTATAAAGCAAGTCCTTGATATGCCAGCAAGGAATCCATTTTAATCAATCTTTTTTCAAAATGGATCCTTTTTATTTATCATAAAATGCTGATTTGTGAGGCATTTTTGCTCAAACTTTATTCCAAAGCTACATTTTTTTCGTTTTAGGGGGTATTTTGTTTTGTTAGCTTGATAGCAATGTGGCGGGACCCCATTATTGGAATAGATCAGAAGATTCCTAACCCTGAATTTATTGTATTCCTCCTTATATACATACCAAAATAATCCAAATAAACTGTGACAAAAATGATATATACAGGAAAATAAATCCAATAATTATGGTATAATTTTCAATGTTATTATAGGGATGGAGAACACGATTTAAATTAAGATTACGCCTAAAGAACTAAGATTGATTGCTAAAAAGTATGATAATTTAAGAGAATGTGTTGAGTTGGGGATGATGAATTGAAAAATAATAAATCAAATAAAGCTTTAAAGATTGGAACTAATATCGTACTTATTTTATTACTTTTAGGTGCAGTCCAAATGTTTTTTGGTGAAAATTATAAAAATAACCACTTTGGTTGGTTATTTTTGATAGCTTTTTGGATGGTTAGAAGTATTTATGGTTTTATCATAAATTTAAAAGAAGAAAATAAGAAGTTAGCATTAATTGATTTAGGTTTAGTAATTTTTGCTTTTTATTTTTTATTTTCCCAGAGTGTAAAATATTTTCTCTGAAAATAACTAGTTCACTAACAGGTCTTTAATTTGAATAAAACTCATATAAAAAAAGCTTAGAGTCATATGAGAACTCTGAGCTTTTTTGAATAATACCGATAACGATAATTATGTGGACACTAAAGTCCCCCAGTTAAACAATCTGAAGGACTTTTAATAGTCTTCTAAATACATTGAATCCCGATAATGATGCGTTATGTTAATTAGGTTTGGATATTGTATACATCGTCTTTTCTTCAACAAAGAGTTCGGATTCATACAGTAAGAATTATTTTTTTTAATTATTAAATAAGGCAAAATGGGCCCATATTACAACTGACAGAGGTATGTTATAATCAGAATAAGGGTAAAACCCTTATTCGTTTTTTATAGGAGAGTGTTTAACATGATTATCAAGTTCATTCGTTTACGTTAATTTTAAACACAATTCATTATACCAAGCCATTTTTTTCAAAACGTGTGGGTTTATTTGAGTGTGTCTTTTTTTATTAACTAAATACGAATGAAATGAGGAATTAATCATGAATGAAAAGATTAATAAAATTAATGAAATTGATATATGTACAGAGAACTTTGGCAATTCAGCAGATCCAGCAGTCCTACTGATTATGGGAGCCATGTGTTCAATGGTTTATTGGGATGAAGAATTTTGTCAACAATTAGCTGATACGGGCCGATATGTTATTCGTTATGATAATAGAGATGTCGGACGGTCAACTACTTATGAGCCAGGGAGTTCCCATTATACTGTGGTAGATATGGCTGATGATGCGGTTGGAGTACTCGATGCATATCACATTGACGAAGCACACATTGTTGGAATGTCATTGGGTGGAATGATTGCTCAAATTATAGCCTTAAGGAACCCCCAGAGAGTTCTAAGTATAACTTTGATTGCATCAGGTATTTTTGGTTCTGAAGATAACAACCGGAATTTGCCTCCGATCGATGAGAAGATACTCGCTTACCATGCTAATGCTGCCAAACTAAATTGGTCGAATGAAGAATCTGTTGCAAATTACTTGGTTGCAGGATCTGCTTTACTTTGTGGTTCAAAGCATAAATTCGATGAGAAGAGGGTTTATAAGCAAGTAGAAAAAGAAATAAAACGAGCAAATAATCTACTCAGTATGTTTAATCATTCCCTTCTTAAAGGCGATGATTCTTATGAAGGGAAATTAAAAGGAATTAATATACCTACTTTGGTTATCCATGGTACAGAAGATACAGTGCTTCCATACGAACATGGTCTTGCTCTTGTTAATGAAATTCCGCATGCTTTGTTACTAGCCCTAGAAGGATCAGGTCACGAGATTCACTGTGACGATTGGGATCATATAATCAACGCTATTTCAAATCATACTTCAGTTCTGTAATCATTATAGGAATCGTATAAAACAAAAAACACTTGAAAAAAGGGTTACAATCGAATCTGTAACCCTTTTTTTCTATTAAAAATCAATTTTGGAACTGTTACTCAGTTAAACTAAAGCGCCCGTTACTCTATTTAGTTAGATAAGTTATTTATTAGAAAAATTGTCAATCCATTGGATAGCTAGTTTCAACGCTTTTATTCTTCTTTCTAAAAGTGTTCTTTGGGAACTACCAGCCTTTGACTTATCGTAAATGTTCTCAATTGATGGAAGCAAACCAGTAAGAACATTACGAGCTTCTGCTAAATCTTCCTGGTTGTAATGATGAGGTCTTTGATTCCAAACGTTTTCTAGCATTGCTAAGCCGATGCAAACAGCTTTGAGTCGTTTCTTTACTAAGGTAGTATTTGCGCCTTTTTGAGTCATCTGTGACAAGGAATTTTCGAGTTTACTGATTGTCGATTGTAAAGATTTTATTGATTCCATTTTATCTACATTTGCTATGTATTCCATGTTAGTACTGTCCCTTCTTCGTTTCTGAATTATTTTGAATGATACTTGATGAAATCGTTAAGAACCTGATTTCACTCGCAATATTTTAACATAAATATCTAATTCTCTTTGAGAGGGATTCTCAACAATTTGGCTCAATTATTAAACTGAAGTTAACTAGCACTCTTCAACTAACCTGCCTGTTAGTCCAATAAGAATTAAACAACTTTATTATTTTTTAAACGACTTTATTGAAAATTAAACAACATTTTGTCACTTAACAAAATGCTTTCATATACAGAAAACCTCTTATCAGCCTACAACTATTTTTTAACAGTCTAATACTTGTTTCTATAGTCTAAAACATTTTTTTAATGAGGCAATCTCTCTGCTTTTCTTATCAAAAATGGAGGTATATGGGAAATTTTCGAAAAATTACTGGAGTAATATAAATAACTGATTCTACTGCATGTACCACATATCACTACTACAATCATCTTTACAATATAGAAATATCCCTATTTCTATAAGTAGATATTACCCTATATCCCTACTTTCACTGTCAAAAATATTAAAATAGGTCATTGCCACCAGATTAAGATCATGCAACGCTGATTATGGAAAAGTTTTTTTATAACGCTACTAAAACAACTTGTACATTTTCACCTGGAGATGCCAATTTTCTCGTTCTAGGATATTTGCTTTTCTTAGTTTGATGGTGATATGGGTATGAGGTATAAGGAGGGGTTTTTAAAAAATAAATGGAGTGGTATAAATAGCTGATTCTATTGCATGTACCACATATCCTTGCTATAATTTTCTTTACAATATAGAAATATCCCTATTTAGATACATGGATATATCCCTATTTCTATATTCCTGATTTTGTTATCGAAATATAGAAATAGGGATATAGGGAATTTTTTAAAACGATAAATGGAGTGGTATAAATGGCTATTACAATTACTGTTGGGAATTACAAAGGGGGCGTTGGTAAAACCACTAATGCTGTATTAAACTCTTATGAGTTCGCAAAAAAGGGGAAACGAACTTTACTCGTTGACCTTGATCCACAGAGTAATGCAACAAAATCTCTAATGTTAACAAAATCTATCCTTAATCCTGACGAAAAGGTAACTTTAAATAAAACATTAATGAAAGGAATTCAAGAGGGGAATTTAGATGGATTAGAAGTTGAAATAATGGAAAATTTATATTTAATTCCTTCTTATGTTGATTTTCAAGATTTTGCAAAATTTCTATATAAATCGTGTTCTTCAGAAGAAGAGGAAGATTTCTACTTTAAGAGATTACTTGAGAGCATAAAACATAAATACGATTACATATTTATCGATGTTCCACCTATGTCAATTGAAGTCACAAAAAATGCAGTTGTAGCTTCTGATTATGTTCTTATAGCTTTACAAACACAAGAACGTTCTCTTACAGGTGCAGAAAACTACATTAACCAACTAATAAAATTAAAAGAGCAATATAATCTTGATATTGAAGTTGTAGGTATTCTTCCCGTGCTATTAAAAAATAATGGTAAAGTGGATGAATACATTATGGAAAATGCTCGTGAAATTTTTGGTGAAGAAAACCTATTTAAAAATATCGTTCCACAGATGGAACGTATTAAAAGGTTTGATGTTAACGGTATTACTGAAAATGATAGACATGATTTAAATGTAATAGAACTATACGAAAAAATTAGTGATGAATTATTATCTCGTATCAATATTTTTGAAAGTCTGAAGGTTGGTGTATAACATGGCAAGAACTCCTGGATTATTAGGTAGAAAAAAGAGCAATTTTGACCCAACAGATCCTTATATCCCAAACGAGGATTCAGTTGTAACAAAAAATGACGAGAATACTCCTACTTTTCCACCTATAAATGAAGAAAAACAAGTGACTCAGCAAGAGAAAAAGAAGTTTAAAAACCAACAGGGCAGTATTAAAATTTCTAGTCAATCTAAGGACGAGCTTGGAGCATTAATGAAACTCACTAATAAAAAATATGCTCATGAAATAATTGATTTACTTATACATCATTATGTAGAAAATCAACTAACTCCTGAACAGAAAAGGAAATTTAAATTATTAACAGAGATTTAGTAATATAGAAATATCCCCATTTAGAAATAGGGATATTTCTATATTTTTGTAGTTTAAAAAAATAGCATCAGCTGTAAAGTGATAATAAAGTTATTTAATTCTGATCTAAAAATATAAGAGCCTCGCTACAAATCATATTGTAGTAAGGCTCTTTAAAGTTGTTTAATTTCTAACCATTTACCATTTAAATGTGTTTGTAGACAAAAATCAATAATAACGTTGTTTAAATCTTGTTCAACTAAAGCACCCGTTAGTTCAATAAGAAAAAATCATCTATGATTATTAAAGTGGCCCACCTTCAAAACCAATAGGCCATCCATCAGCTTTAAATTTTACTTTATACTGAAACTCAAAGTGACCATCATAAATAAAAGCTAAACTAAACCCTGAAAATATATAATCGTCAAAATTAACCATCTTTCCAAAACATATTGTGGATAGATAGTAGTTCTTCATTTCTTGATTAGGGAAGAATTTCTGTAAATATTTTAATGCACAGCTTATATGTAGATGGAGTTCATCGAATATTTTTTCTGCCATTTCGATAATCTCCACATCGGGATTTTCATTATTCCCTTGAATAATAATACCCACATCTTCCCATTCTCCGATATTAATACTATAAAACCACCGTTCTTGAATGAGATACTTCTCATTTTCGTATACAGTGGGATTAACTAGGTTTAATTTTTTCACCTCATCTTTAGTTAACGGTTTATCAAGAATAAGCTTTTTATGCAAAATGTCCTTGATATTAGAGACAATATATTTAGATTTGTTTAATTCTAATTTGTTTAATTCTAAAGGGTCCATTTTCCACCTCATAAATTATAAAATAAAGTAAATTCCCCCTTAATTATATCATCATCCTTATCCAACTATCCTGCACCGTTAGTTCAATAAGAATTAAACAACTTTATTATTTTTCAAAGGACTTTATTGTAAATAAAACGACTTTTTTGTCACTTAACAGTATAAATGGCAGATTCTATTGCATGTACCCAGTATCACTGCTATAATCTTCTATATAATATAGGGAAATATCCCTATTTCTATAATTCTTTTACCAAAATATAAAAATAGGGATATAGTGGAATTTTTCAAATAATAAATGGAGTGGTATAAATGGCTATTACAATTACTGTTGGGAATTACAAAGGGGGCGTTGGTAAAACCACTAATGCTGTATTAAACTCTTATGAATTCGCAAAAAAGGGGAAACGAACTTTACTCGTTGACCTTGATCCACAGAGTAATGCAACAAAATCTCTAATGTTAACAAAATCTATCCTTAATCCTGACGAAAAGGTAACTTTAAATAAAACATTAATGAAAGGAATTCAAGAGGGGAATTTAGATGGATTAGAAGTTGAAATAATGGAAAATTTATATTTAATTCCTTCTTATGTTGATTTTCAAGATTTTGCAAAATTTCTATATAAATCGTGTTCTTCAGAAGAAGAGGAAGATTTCTACTTTAAGAGATTACTTGAGAGCATAAAACATAAATACGATTACATATTTATCGATGTTCCACCTATGTCAATTGAAGTCACAAAAAATGCAGTTGTAGCTTCTGATTATGTTCTTATAACTCTACAAACACAAGAACGTTCTCTTACAGGTGCAGAAAACTACATTAACCAACTAATAAAATTAAAAGAGCAATATAATCTTGATATTGAAGTTGTAGGTATTCTTCCCGTGCTATTAAAAAATAATGGTAAAGTGGATGAATACATTATGGAAAATGCTCGTGAAATTTTTGGTGAAGAAAACCTATTTAAAAATATCGTTCCACAGATGGAACGTATTAAAAGGTTTGATGTTAACGGTATTACTGAAAATGATAGACATGATTTAAATGTAATAGAACTATACGAAAAAATTAGTGATGAATTATTATCTCGTATCAATATTTTTGAAAGTCTGAAGGTTGGTGTATAACATGGCAAGAACTCCTGGATTATTAGGCAGAAAAAAGAGCAATTTTGATCCAACAGATCCTTATATCCCAAACGAGGATTCAGTTGTAACAAAAAGTGGCGAAGATACTCCTACTTTTCAACCTAAAAATGAACAAGAACAAGTACATCAGCAGGAGAAAAAGAAGGAGCAAACACCAGAGAAAAAGAAATTTAAAAACCAACAAGGCAGTATTAAAATTTCTAGTCAATCTAAGGAAGAGCTTGGAGCACTAATGAAACTCACTAATAAAAAATATGCTCATGAAATAATTGATTTACTTATACATCATTATGTAGAAAATCAACTAACTCCTGAACAGAAAAGGAAATTTAAATTATTAACAGAAATTTAGCAATATAGAAATATCCCTATTTGGAAATAGGGATATTTCTATATCTTACCTTGGTCGAGTTAGGAAAACCCCTTATACCTTTAAATCTATTCATATCAATAATTTGAATTAACGATATTATATGTGAATTAAACCTTTCTAAACTCTTGTCTACCATTATTGAATTTAAAAAGTGGTAACGATGTCTTAAAATATATTATTAGAGTCTTGATGTTTTAAATAAAAATTTATATAGAATGTAGAAGAAGACAGCCGTCAGGGCGCCTTGCCATAAACTTATGTTATATGTAAGAAATGGATGCTTTTTAAAAAAAATATATATAAGTATTGTAGAGCCAAATGGGATAGACACTGCTAATCCAAATAAAATCCGGCTTTTCCAATTCATTTTTACATCAAAAGAAAAACCTTTTAATATATGAAAAATAATATAAATGCCCCCAGTAAGGATTGTGACAGATAATAAAGTACCTAAAATATCAAATGACACACCTTGAAGTACATGTTTTTTTGGAGAAACTGAAATTATCATTGCAGATATAGTATCTATTCCAAATTGAATAGCCAATAATAAACTTATAATAAAGCCTATAGATGCAAACTTTTCAAACATTGTTTGCTTAGGTAACGCGTTAATTAATTCATCACAATATGCTTGTAAATTATCTCCAAAAACATCGTAAGCCGTTTTACCTTCTTTTTGAGACTCGAGAAGATGATCTAAAATCTCTAATAATAATTCTTCCGATTGTTGTTCCGGAACATTCGAACAGCGTATATACACCAAGATGTTTCCATAAGCCAATTCATTTTCTTTCGTTAGCAGTTTTCTTTTTTCATTATTAACTTTAATCATTTCTTCAGGCTTCATTATTTTTTCTCCCCCTTTAATAACTGATTTACAGTTGTCGATACCATATCCCAACTTTCCTTAAATAACTCTAATTGATCTAACCCCTTCTTTGTTAAATGGTAATACTTACGCTTTGGTCCTAAATTAGAGGATTTTAAAGTTCCCTCAATAAGTTTTTCTTTCTGCATACGTAATAAAAGTGGATAAATACTGCCCTCGCTTACAAAAGTAAAACCATGTTGATTTAGCTTTGCACTTAGTTCATACCCATACACTTCGTCTTGTGAGATGATATATAAAATACAGCCTTCCAATACACCCTTTAGCATTTGGCTATGCATTAATTCATCTCCTTTCAGTAGGTTGCTATACAAGTTAGCTTGTGTTTAGATTGTAGCATCAAGTAACTTGTTTTGCAAGTTACTTGATATCCTTTTAAAAAATAGGAAAAATAAAATGTAAAGCCACACATCCGTCAAGCTCACATAGGTGAATTTAATCAAAATGATTAAATTATATTTCAAACCACACTATCAATAATCCCTGTTAATTATAGAATGAAAGGTAAGTAATCTCTTGTGAACTACTCACCACTTAGCTGACGCTTGAAGAGGGAGCTTCTTGGGAAGTAAATGCTTTTACTAGCCACTTATGTTTACCAAGCTAACAAGGTAGTCCCTACCCCTAAAAATAGAATTTGTACGTTGGACTCATCTACGCTACTTACTTCGCTTGGTTTTCGCATATTTCAGTAGCGTAGGGCGATAGAACGTTGAAGATTTTACGTTGTAGACGAATTTCCTACAACAACCTTATATCTTCAGTTTTCAAAGAGCAATCTGTACAAGTATATTATAGTATCCATTTTGGCTCACGCCACCCGAAAATTCATCTCCCACTCACTCATTGGGCTACGCCCTGCACATTCATTGAAGTGAGAGAATTCTTTTCGGAAACCTAGTTAAAATCAATGGTTTAGACATTATCCGTTAATTTTATGATCCTATTGCATGTACAGCATATCGCTACTATAATCTTCTTTATAATATAGAAATATCCCTATTTCTATATTATTGCATTTCCACATTTCCCTATTTTTGATATCAAAAGTAGCGAAGATACTCCTGCTTCTCTACCTAAAAATGAACAAAAACAAGAAAATCAGCAGGCGAAAAAGAAGGAGCAAACACCAGAGAAAAAGAAATTTAAAAACCAAAAAGGCAGTATTAAAATTTCTAGTCAATCTAAGAAAGAGCTTGGAACACTAATGAAACTTACTACTACGAAATATGCTCATGAAATAATAGATTTACTTATACATCATTATGTAGAAAATCAATTAGCTCCCGAACAGAAAAGGAAATTTAAATTATTAACAGAGATTTAGCAATATAGAAATATCCCTACTTAGGAATAGGGATATTTCTATATTGCTGTGGTTTAAAAAAATAGCATCACCAGAACTTCTTCCACGACTTTCTCTTTCCTCTCGTCGCCGCAATTTCCTCATGATATTCCTTTATCAATCGTTTTGTCTCTTAAGCTAACTATTTAATATTTTCTTTGTACTTGGCTACAATAACACTAAACCACTGATCAGTATTAACACCCCATTGTTTTTGAGCTAGTAGCGCCATCCTTTTTATCTCTTCAAAATCAGGAAGAGCCTTTAGTTTCATTTTCATTGTAGTTAGTCTCATTTGAAATCAGTGGTTTAGGCATTATCAGTTAATTCTATGATTCTATTACATGTATCACATATCATCGGTGTGCCCTTCTCCACAATATAGAAATATCCCTTTTTCTATAAGTTGATATTTATATATATCCCTACTTTTGTTAATAAAAATAACGAAGATACTTCTACTTCTCCACCTAAAAATGAGCAAAAACAAGTGAATTTGCAGGAGAAAAAGAAATTTAAAAACCAACAGGGCAGTATTAAAATCTCTAGCCAATCTAAGGAAGAGCTTGGAGTGCTAATGAAACTCATTAATATGAAATATGCTCATGAAATAATTGATTTACTTATACATCATTATGTAGAAAATCAATTAACGCCTGAACAGAAAAAGAAATTTAAATTATTAACAGAGGTTTATTAATATAGAAATATCCCTATTTCTATAATTAGATATTTCCCTATATCCCTTCCTATGCTATCAGAAATGGAGGTATAGGGGGGAGCCTTTGAAAAATTACTGGAGTAATATAAATTGCTGATTCTATTGCATATACCACATTTCACTACTATAAGCTTCTTCATAATATAGAAATATCCCTATTTCTACAAAGGGATATTTCTATATTTCAAAATCGGAAAATTCAATAACTACATTAAAAAGAGTCCTATTTCTAGGTGTTTAATTAAAAAAATGTTTTAGACTAAATATCGTTGGTCTAATTAGATTTCTCAATTCTTATTTTTCTAATTTAATTAAAGAAAGATGTAGACTAATTGCTAAACTTAATTTCTTAAAGAGAGTTTTTATTAAAATAAAGTATTAGACTAAATAGTAGATATGCGATTTTTTATACAGAAGTAAAGGAAATCATGAGAAATCTCACTTAAAAAAGCTAACGGTATAATTCGCTCTTCTTAAACCGTAATATTAACAAGACGTATGTTACTATAAAGAAACAGAATATTCTTTAATAGCGGAGGGGATTAATTTGTTGGGTGAGTTAGAATTAGTGATTGATGCCAAAGCTACTCTTGGGGAAGGACCCTCCTGGGATAGTAAAAAGCACCTACTATATTGGGTTGATATTTTAGAAAAAAAGGTTCACATTTATAATCGAATCACAGGTGAAAATAAGTCAATTTTTCTCGGACAAATGGTGGGATCAGTTGTTCCTAGAAAATCTGGTGGCATGGTACTTGCTCTAGAAAACGGTTTTTATTTTCTAAATCCAGATACTGAAGAAATGGAGGCTATTTATGATCCAGAAAGCCATTTAGAAGAAAACCGATTTAATGATGGAAAATGTGATCCTTGTGGCCGTTTTTGGGCGGGAACTACTGATTCCATTGGTATTAATGGAAAAGGTGCTCTATATTTTTTAAATACAAACCTACATGTAAAGAAGAAGCTAGAGGAAGTGAGTACTTCTAATGGCCTCGCTTGGTCACCTGATCATATGTACATGTACTTTATAGATACACCTACAAGAAAAGTAGTTCGATTTGACTATGATGTTCATACAGGACATATCGAAAATCCTCAAGATGTTATTGTAATTCCGAAAGAGGAGGGATTTCCTGATGGTATGACAATTGATGAGGAAGGAATGTTGTGGATTGCACATTGGGGAGGTTCTAAAGTATCAAGGTGGAACCCTAAAAGCGGGAAACAACTACTCACTATTCCTATCCCAGCTTTATATGTAACCTCTTGCACATTTGGTGGAAGTAACTTAAATGAGTTATACATCACAACAGCAAGAATGAACAATACAAACCCAGAGGTTTATCCCAATGCTGGTGGAATATTTCGAATGAAAACAAATATCAAAGGGTGTCCTACATACCAATTTAATAGCTGAAATTCATTAGATACATTAACTTTTGATAACGGGGGATTATGTGAATGAAAGTCTCTTCAGATTTTCTGAAGAGACTTTTAAAGCTTTTACAATACGTTAGTTTTATCCTGGCAAAAGATACTTTCATGTACAGAGAAAATTTTTCAGTCTACAACTATTTTTTAACAGTCTAATACTTTTTTCTATAGTCTAAAACATTTTTTTAATTAAACACTAGGACTCTTTTTAATACTAATTTTTAGCTTTAATTTACATTTTATCGATGATTATTTGTCTTTTATACCATTGGTTTAACTTATCTCTTGCAGTTCCAGAAAGACGCTTTGTTTTTTTTATTATAGAATCTAGAAAGAGTAGGCTGATATATATAAGAAGTGATTACAATAGACGCTTTCCGAAATCGAAGTGTGTTTGCTATTAATTTCAAGTTGAAACCCATGTTCATAACTTAATGGTTATGGTAACTCTATAGAGATTGCCTTGACTTACATTCAAAAGAGGTTTATTTTCAGAAAATGAAATTTCACAAAAACCGAACTAAATTAGATATTGAATCCTCCTAGTCCATTAACGTATATCCTATTGAATTAACTCTTGAACAGAAAAGGGAATTTAAATTACTAACAGAGCTTTAGAAATATAGAAATATCCCTATTTCCAAATGGGAATATTTCTATATTTCTGTGGTTTATTTTAAAACCGACAAATTCAATAACTACATTAAAAAGGGTCCTATTTCTAGGACTCTTTTTAATACTAATTTTTAGCTTTAATTTACATTTTATCGATGATTATTTGTCTTTTATACCATCGGTTTAATTTGTCTCTCGCAGTTCCAGAGAGACGCTTTGTTTTTTTATTATAGAATCTTGAAAGAGTGGGCTGTGATATACCTATCTCTGCTGAGAGCTCTCGCATAGTTATGTTCTTTTTCCGATGCATAAATTCTATTCTATCTCGAATTAACTGTTCATCTCTATTCATATCTAAAGGCTTTTCTTCAGTTTTTACTGGTTTATTATCCCTATGAATTACATCAATAGTCTTCTTCTTCGCTAAGCTTTCCGTTGAATGAATTACATCAGTAGCCTTCTTCTTTGCTAAGTTTTCCATTGAACGAATTAATTCATTAGGTGGTAGTATTACTATTCCTAACTGTGAATAATATTTTTTAAACCAATTCCGCTTCGTCAATTGGTCCTCATCTAACCCCTTATCATATCCCCAATGAGAAATTACACCTTCTTTTTCTAAATCACTTAAAACATTTTCTAATTGATCACGAATACGGTTAGGCTTTTGCTTTTGGTTTATGCCCATTACTGCTAATAACCCTTTATCTCCCCCTATAGAATAGGGCCTTTTTAAGTTAGAAAACATTTGACGAATTCTCCACTGCCATGTCAAATAACGAATTAATCTTTTATGATATTTGTGTCTATAGCTATTATATTCAAGGGCCTTTTTTGATAATAGTGCAGTACTGCTTTTAGATCCATATAGATAACTGGATAAGAAACTTCCTGGTTTAATTCGGCACGATTCTATACCCATGTATTCATTTGTATTCTTATCTCTCCAAAGCACCACAGAATCTAATACAAATAACCTTTTAATCACTTCACGCTTTACCTCATAATGTTGCCCGGTTTCAGCACGATCATTTAGTACAACTACTTCATTCTCATCGTTTAAGTATATAAAAATACTTGCTAGAGCTGCTATACGTTTAGCTACTTTAATCTTATCTTCTACTCTATAATACTCAACACCATTTGCTTTTGCTTTTGAAATACTGCACATTTCTAAAACTTGCTCATATGAAAAATCGATAAATTCATCAGGTGAGCTTGCTTCATTTAACCATTGAATTGTAATGGTGTCTAATACGTCTGCTGCTAAATCATCCATATTACTCATTACACCATCTACTAATGTGTTCCATCTTGCGGCTTCTTCTATATTCGTTAACCTTAGATCTTCATCTTTATGAGATGAAAGCTGTGCTACTCCATTACTATCTTTCGTTTCGATGGGATATGATTTTAATTTTGTATTTTCATCTTCCTCAAATTGATTCTTCGCTATCCCATCTCTTAACTTATAGTAAACAGCTGAATTATTTACTTCCAAATAATTTTCATCTACTATATTCGCATCAGGCTCGACTACTGGTGTATGTGTTTTAGTATTATCTGTTTCATCATTACGAAACTCTTGTGCTATAAAGACATCTATTGTCTCATGAATTGTTACTTTGTAAGTATCAATATTCTTAAATATATCTAAAGATGAAATGCCTTTTCCTTGCTGCTGCTTTACCCACTTTACAAGCATTGAAAATGATGGAGAAAGGTATTCTGAAGTTACAATTTTACTACTATCTGCTTCAACGTCTACATAGTAAGAATTCCATTTATGCCACAATTGCTCGTTCTGTTTATAAAGTGGTTCTGATATTGATAATGCATCTCTAAACAATTGTAGAACGTCTTCCATACATATATTGCTCCTCACATACATTTAATAAATATTATCTAAACGTGAAAATACTTAGCTATATGATGTCCCTTTCTAAATAACAAGAAAGATGATCAGAATATACTATTTGAAATTTTCTACGTTACACCTCTACAGGACTCTAGTGTTCATATCTGTGGTCATCCCTTTTAATGATTATACAAGACCAACTCGATTTGTAAAATCCAAATACGACTTAATTCAAAGGTTTACGTAGTATCCTAACTTTTTTCATAGATTCTTCTCTTATTGGCCTTATGGTTTATAAACATGAAAATCTGTAGCTACATCATTGCCCATTCAACTGCACAAAATTTTTTGAAAAAGAAGATTAAAACTTGGTATAACAGGATTTCTTTTGTGATTATAATTTGGAACACGAAAATTTATAGCTATATGATGTCCTTTTTAAAACTTAAAATTTTCAAGTTTTAAGTTTTAACCATTTAGTATCAACGTTTAAAACCGTTTTACGAATCATTTCATAGTTGAAAACATGAAAATTTATAGCTATATGATGTCCTTTCTTTATAAAAAGATGAAAAGGATTTAGCTATATGATGTCCTTTTTAAAATTAAAAATTTTTAAGTTTCAACCCTTTAGTATCAACGTTTAAGGCTGTTTTACGAATCATTTCATAGTTGAAAACATGAAAATTTATAGCTATATGATGTCCCTTTTGAATAATGCAAGTTCTCTATAAATCCTTTGGTATCATACATTCACTACCCTTTTCTTGTATTTTTAACTATTTATATAACATGAAAACCTGTAGCGGTATGATGTCCCTTTTTTTATAAAAAGATGAAAAGGATTTAGCTATATGATGTCCCTATTAAAATTTGAAGTTTTGAGTTCAAACTCTTTAACACCAACGTTTAAAGGCTATTCTATGAATAATTTCATACCTAAAAACATGAAAACTTATAGCTATATGATGTCCCTTTCGTATTTACAAAAGAAGCTCATAAACATTGTTGTATCAATGTTTATGAGCTTCTTTATATTGATTTATCGATTTTCTAGAAAGATGAAAATCTGTAGCGGTATGATGTCCATAAAAAAAAAACGATAAATCTTCAAATCCCTTGGTACACAAGGGATTAACGCGCATTTCATCTTTTCATTTTTTCTCTTAAAGGGGCATATTTCATCAAATTTCGATTTGATATAATCATAATTGGTATATTTTATATTGTTTTGGCATATATTTCTGGATTTATGTTAGGAGGTGAAAAAGATGGGACAATCATTTATTATTCGTAATCAACGTAGTCTAAATGGACAAGTTACAAATGCAGTTCTAGTAACATTGAAATCTTGGCAGAAACTTGTTGAAGCTTTTGAAGAGAAATATTATAGCTATAAAGATACATACCTTGAGGATATTCTCGATCATATGACATATGAAGAACGTATTGCTGATGTCGACGGCTTTGTAGCTCAGGCGAAACCATCTTTTTCACGTCGTACACTATCTGCTATTTCAGAAACAATGGGACGAAAACATAAATTATATGGCATTACAAATGCAGATTTAGAAGTCTTCTTATATCTACACAAGAAATGTTACACGAACGGGATTATTCCAAATATAACAGTACATATGATGTGGGAAGATTACAAGCAATATAAAGAAGAATTTGCTTATATACAGCATTCTCAATTCTATATTGCATTAAAGAAATTAAGTTTACATAACATTATTACAATAGAAAATGAATTAGATGGCCGCTATACAATTAAGCTAACTCATTTTATGAATGAAGAAACTGAAAAGGTAAACCCTTATGTTTATATTAGCCCAGTGGTATTTACAAAAGCTTTCTTTGAGCTGTCAGTTGCGGCTAAGAAACTATTCTTGGACATTGCTATGCAACAGCACAGCGAAACGACTCTAAAACGTTCCTTAGATAAACAAGATGAAAGAGGAAATACAACTCATTTTGGAGGGATGTACCGCTTTTTACATAAGAAATACCCACATCAAATCCGTGCGGTTATGACAGAATTAACAACTGCATTACCATGTACGGGGGCTCCCCTATTCAAAATTTGCAAATTACAAAAAGGGGTTAAAAATAAAAAAAGGTATACGACATTATATCTATCCTTACATACTGATTTCTTATGTACAAAAGAAGCTGGAGAAGTACAGTATCGTGATCCATTCACTCCACAGGTTACGTATGCACGAAAAGCTCGTTTTATTGAATCTGTGCTACAAGAACTGAATATCGGTGAATTTGCACAAGACATGAATAAATTTATTCATGTACTTAAGTATACTTGCCATAGACAGATTCGAAGTGTCATTCATAGCTTACGTGACATGATCGATCGTAATGAAGAATATCCAAGTAAGTTAGTGTATACACTGAAAAAACTATTAAATCAAACATCACAATATCAAATTCTTGATACAGCAGCAAAAGAAGGTATTTACCCTCTTATTACACAACATGTTCCAAAAGAACAAAAAGAGCAAGCTGTATTTGATTTTGGATTGCATTTCTCTATGTACTCTCTACGAAACATCAAAAAATTGTTCCGTAAAACATATGAGTTACTAAAGTCCAAATTTGCTGTACCTGTTACAGAGCAATCATATCATCGTAACTATCTAAAATATCAAGAAGAAACATTGTTTAGAAAGTACGCCTATGAACAAGGTGCAAATCTAAATGCTTATATGGCTTTAGAAATAGAAATACGTGAACTTCTAAAAACAAGAGGACATAAAGATCGCTTTATTCCAAGTGATGTTCGCGAATTGTTCATTGAAAAGATAGATCGACTACCTAAAGAAAAGCTTCGCGTTATTGAAGTACCGGATGACTTCAATTTAATTACATTTATGCGTGCATTTGAACAATTAGTACGCAATGGTATTCATGTAACAACAGCCGAACAAGTACTTGAGGTAATAGAAATAAATTAACGATACTCCGCTCTCTATTTTTGAAAAAAATATAAATAGAGGGCTATTCGTGTTGATTACATTATTTAAAAGCCCTTCACTAATTTCTCCTCATAGACACCCTTACTCGATTCTATTCGTAATAGAGTCTTTTTTTATACATTCCTATACAAAATTGTACTTCAATTAACTGATTTTCCACATCTATATTTAAATAAACATGTTATTTTTATCTAAAATGCATGCAAACAGCTACAAAAAATCATAAGAAAAACAATATATTTTATGGATAAGTAGATAATTAGAACCTAAAGTGAATAATATTATGTAATTATTATTGAAATAAAGGGATTTTAGTACTTCATCTATCAAAAATCATCAATATTTATGTGAGTAATGTGACAAATTCTAATTATGTTGATTGGTTAGCCTATATTGTGAATATTTTGTGAGTAAATATTATAAAATTGTGGACATACAGTGAATGAATTGAAAATTTAGCACTTGAATAAATATATTTAACAATGTATCAATTTGTTTCATTTTTTATGTAGAAATATGTGAACCTGTTTATGATTATTTGTAGGTTTTATGACTTACTAATGGCTAATTCTCTGTTGTTAGATTTTACTATTTATGATTTTTTACGCTATAGCATGCTCAAATCCCTTGTGCCAGTAAGAACAAAACTATTTTTACCCTCCCTATATAAGTTTTATCTTTATATTTTAAATATATATATAAGATATATATTTATATAAGATTTTATTAATTGATAAAAAAAGAGACATACTATCAATATGTGCAGGCTCCATTTGTCAATTTCAGGACTAACTTTCTTTAAATTTTATGATTGCAACTACTTGAGCATGATCAGATTGTGTTTGATTTTCAATATCATCACATTTTAAATGCATGTCAAACACCCTATATTTGTAGCTTTGCAATAAAGTTTGATTAAAAAATGTGTTTTAATCCTTACTTAAAAACAAATATAAAAACTCCATTTTGAAAAAAGATTGATCAAAATGGAGTTTCTCTTTTTAACTAAGTATGAAATTTTTATAAAAAAGTTTGATTATTTTAATACTCCTTATTCCACTAACGTACCTGTTTACGGAAATGGAATATTTTGTTTTAAATTATCGTACTTTATTTTAAAACCATATTTAGGGCTATCCAATTTTAGTTAGAGTATAGCTTTAATAGTTCTTGTATTGGTAAACTATTTGTATTGTTCATCCCAACAAAATATTCTAATTGCCATTTCTGTGTTTCAATAGCTTGTTTGCTAGAGGGATTTTCCCAGCTAGGGTAAACTCTAATTGCCATTTTTCCTTTTGTAGTGGCTGTTTTAAGGATATTTTGTTTTACAAGTACTTCTTTCGGAAAAACAAATTGTCCAAAATTATTATTTCTAGTAAAAG
Source organism: Bacillus arachidis (assembly GCF_030285945.1). Classification (NCBI taxonomy): domain Bacteria; kingdom Bacillati; phylum Bacillota; class Bacilli; order Caryophanales; family Bacillaceae; genus Bacillus; species Bacillus arachidis. The sequence continues at coordinate 158,546 of NZ_CP127373.1, forward strand.
TATTGATAACCAATAAATCAGTAGCTTTTTCATATGAAAAAGCTTGGTTTTTATTATCCCCATCTTTTTCCCAAAAAGCAACAAACTGTCCTATCTTGGTAGGTGTTATTTTTGCGACTCTAAATCTAATTGATTTTGAATTTAGCTGAAATATACCAGCCCCATAATCTGAATTTTGAGCTTCTTCTCGGACAGCTTTTATGGTTAATTGATTGGGTTCATAAAACATTTTATTTACATATGTTAACGCATTATAAAATTCATTCACTGCTTTGCATCCCCTATTTTTTATACTATTAATTCCAACGCCGTTCAAATCAATATTATCTTAATTTGAACGCAATGCCCAAATAAAGCTATTGAACTAACCGTTTGCGGAAGAAGGAAAACTAAAATAATAACATTTCGGTTCGACTTTTTTATAAACAGTATAACTTTTTTCAAAACAGTACATCTTTTTTAAAAACGGTACGACTTTATTTCAAATCTACAACTACAGCTCCCCGATAGTTAATTTTGAATATAGTTCACTATCTAAAGTGAAAAAAGAACGATTTAAAAGTATGTATTAAGTGGCATTGGATACTTCACCTACTTACAACAAACTTCTATTATCCCATCGTTGTTAGCAGAACCATAATTCCATTAGTTAGACCATGAATGATAACTGACGGCCAAATTGAATTGGTTCGTTCATACGCCCATGCAAAGACTATACCACTTAAGAAGTTTACAGGCATCGCATTATAAGTTGGAATGTGGATAATTGTAAAGATTAATGAGCTTAGAAAAATAGCCCATATCATACCAAAACGTGTACGTAGCCATCGATATAAAAAACCACGATAAAATATTTCTTCATATATTGGTGAAATGACCGCCGCAGAAATAAAAGCAATAAGAACAGTAAAGAAATTTACGCTTTGCTGTATCGCCTCAGTTTTGCTGTTCTCATAAGAATTTCCAATAAAGCTAGTAAGCACCATCACTATTACATCACCAGCCATTAATATAATAGTTAGTAAGACAATAAATTTCCAATCCTTTATAGAGAATGACCTGATTCCTACTTCACTCCAAGAAAGTTTCTTTGGACGAAGGATCATAAAATACACACCTGAAACTAAAACAATCGCTATTGTTAATCCTATTAAAGTTCCTGAATATAACTCATTATCAAACCACTGAGAATAAATAGGCTTTACTAAGAATTTTATGCATCCTATAACAAATACAAATTCGAGTATCATCATTAATAGAAATTCTTTTAATCCCCAAGGGTCTTGGTCCTTCCAATTCATGTCTTTTTTCTTCATTCATCATTCCTCTTTCTTTGTATTATATAACCTAACTATAATAGGTGACGTAACGTCACTTACAACCTTCATTTTCAGGGCAAATTAAATAAATTGATGGATTACAGGAGGATACGCATCCAAACAACATAATTTTACTCCTGCAATAAAAATACCCCTTTAGATATGATTACCTAAAGGGGTAAAGCATCGCGACTGTATTTCAAATCTACAATATTCGCTTACTTGACCAATGTATTTACCGTTTCTCTATTTTTAATTTATGTTGGTCACATAAAAAAAGAGAAGAAGTATCATCTCAGAATCATGATACTTCTTCCCTTTTCTAAATAAAATTATCAGCCAGTATTACCGTGTGCATAACTTACTACAGCACTGCTAGCCTGTTGGATATCTGCTTGTTGGACATTAACATTAAATCCCAATGAAGAGATCCCAACTGTCAGAATACCTACAGCTATAAAACTTTTTAAACTTAATTTAAGGAATTTCATTTTAATACCTCCCTTTCTAATATCGTTTCTTTTGCTTGATAAGTTAAAAGGAAATATGAACTAGATTTTTCAAATTGTGCATCATTATGGAATTTTAGAGCTAATATCTCACAATATTCCTGGATGTACTCCCATAGTCCTTCTTTTTTAAAATATTCTATTCCCGTTAAAATAGTTTTTTCTAAAGTTTCAGTTTTTTCTTCGTTACATAATTTGTCTAGAATTTCAAAGTGATGCTGGTATTCTAAAATCTCCAACTCATTACAAATATGTAATCCATTTTGTATAAGCTCTGATGCAATTCCTCTTTCTTGTAACTTTTCCTTATCTGACAGTTCTTTTAAACGGGAATTGAGCATAAACTCTACATAGCCAATTGGGGAATCTATATCTGATCGAAAGCGTATATCATCAATTATCTCTAATACAATATCTTCATGCTCTTTCCATTTCTTAGAAACTTTTGGAAATACTTTTTCCTTACAACGTTCTTCAAAACGTTTGATTTTTTGTTCAAATGTATTTGGCTGTTGAAATTGATCTAATTTTTTTTCAAAACTAATTAAATCTGGATCTTTCTTTTTTTGACTACGTATTATAAATCTAATCCTTTGCACTTTCCTACCTGATTTAATTTCTTCAAACTCAAAAGAAATATCTGTTTTTTGATTTAATTCCTTTTGAGATGGTTTCAATACACGTTGCTTAAAGTTTGCATAGTTAGGATATACATCCATTGCATCTAAATAGTATCTTAAATTTTCAAGACTAATTGTACGTTCTTTTAAATCTTCATATTGCTTTAATAATTCATAAATCCGTATTGCGTATGTACTTTTCAACTTAACAACATTAGCTAACCTATAACTCGTAAATTTACTACTCAATTCTAGTAAAAATGGTTTCAATAAAGGATCAAAGCGCATATCGATAGTTCCTTTATTTCTATTATAAATTGCTGAAGATAGCCATGAAACCTGTATCAGCTCTTCCCCTGCCCTAATTTCAATTACTTTTGATAATAATTCCTTCGTAATTTTACTTAATTCAGTATATTTAGTAGATCCACTTAAACCAAGTAGATCATGAAATTGTCTAATTGGGAATGCATATGTTTTAAAATCCCGATCATTCGGTTCAATATTGCTAGCCAAACAAAGTAGCATCTTCTGTTCTACTAAATTCAAACGAGAATTTGCTTCGATTAATGTATTTGACTTCGAAACAATATTATTTTCTTTAATCTGTAAATCTTGATTTAGAGACATACCTATATACGTCCTTTCTTTAAACTTCTACAATAACTATCACAAATATATAGTCCTTGTTATAGTTGATTTTCTCCCAAGTGCAACAAAACATCTTTCAATTCAAGTCGATGATGTATTCGTCCCACATAAAAGAATTATGTAAAGTATAGAGATTATTTACAGAAATTCCGAGAACTATATATTATGCAACCAAATTTGTTATCTTTACAACCATTTTTGTTATAAATAAAACCGAATTTGTTATCTTTACGCACCATTTTTGTTGTAATAATGCAACCAAATTTGTTATTTTTAACTCATAGAAAACTGAAGATTATTATCGAACGTCATTCAAAAATAGGAATGGCGTATTTTGTGTAACTTTGAAATGAAATTTGATTAAAAATATTCCACAAACCTTTATTCTACAGCAGAGAAACGAATCCATTTTGAAAAAAGATGGATTCGTTTCTCTTTGAATTAACATTCCATTTTATAAAAAGGTTTGATTAAAACTCACTTGAAACTCTTCAATTGAAAATGAGCAAAACGATTAGATTTTTTTACAAACTGTTAACCTTTTTCAAAATAACACTCCCTCAACATCAAACTTAAAGATGATCATTTTGGTCTTTAATTTCAATTTTAAGTTCTCTTCCAGATTCAGTATCTATAAAAATCGAACAATTCTTTATTTGTTTATTATCCCACACGTCCTCAACAAAATTAGAAATAGATTTGCCTAAAGGTTTTTCAATATAATCAGGAGGTTCAATGGCAGGGCTAACATAATTAATTGTGTCAAGTGATTCTGGACTCAATTCAAAGGTATGTATCATTGTCATTGAGTTTTCGAGTAATATGTTTATAATCTGTTGTTTAAACTTCGATAAATTTCCTGGTATCTCTTCATCAAATAATTCAGCAGCCTCTGTTTCAAGTTTTTCTAAATGATTTAATATTTCTTGATATGCGTCTATATGTAACGATATTTTACCACTCCCACTTAGTGGTATTTTGCGTTTGAAATTTCTTAATTTCCAAAGCGTATCGTAAGATAGTTTCTGTTTTTTTAAGATATCTATACTATCAGAGATCTTTTTCACAAATTCAGTATCTCTTTCAGCATTATCTAAGGAAGCATATTTTATTTGATTATTGTTTAAATCATTCTTATTGTTTTTTGTCTCCTCCTTAAGTTTGTTATTATCTTTTTTTTCTCTTAATTTATTTACAATATAGGAAATAGATGCAAATAAGGCACTACCAAGAGCAGATTGAGTTATGTTAACAGGATTATTCGCCACCTTTTCTGCAAAAATAACAAAATCTATCCAAATAGAACCAGAATAGATACGTTTAATCTTTAATTTATGATCTTTATATTCTAATCCAAATTCTTCACATACTTCATAGTTTATATTGTTTAAAGCATCAAGTATCTTTACAAAACTGGTTAAATCCAACTCGTCTTCAAAATCAATATACAACTTAAAATAATCTGTTTTTATATTGGTATCAATCGACATTTTTTCGCCTCTTTCTGTTTGATTATATATAACTATATTTTCTTTAAAGAAACGAAATCCTTTTATAGTAAGTTAATTTGTTCATATCTTTCTGTAACTTTTTTTAAACGGTTAAACTTTATTTCAAATCAACATTTTGTACTTTTTTGAGGTACAAATTCGAAAAAGTGGATCATCATCATATGCATTTAATGCATCTAGAATTTTATAGGGATGGTGAGGAAATATGAGTCAATATCAAATGCTGTATAGTACACCTTATCTATATTCATCAAAAATGCTTAGACAAATGTATAAAGAAACTAAAAAAGAAGAGAATATTTGTGCGATACAAGAGCATATGCAACGACATAAAGTTTATTTAGACCGACAGTACCGAGGATATTATTATTTAAGCCAAAAAATTGAAGAGGACCTATATGGTGATGAACATGCTATAAGTTGGAATGAGTTATTAGATGATTACCAACTATACAGGGATCGTAAAGGAAACTTATCTATTAAACCGAAGGGATGGGACTAAAGTGTCGATCATTGGAGAGCTAGGGGTAGTTTATGCTGTTACAGGTGCTTCAGTTATAGGGATTAAGTTACTAAAAAAGAAAGGTCTTTACCTTCCAGATTGGTTGCTACATGCGGGGCTAAAATGCTTATTAATTGGGAGTGTTTGGTATGTGCTAATGGATATACTAGATGTGTTTCTACGTTAGTATTACATCTAGTAGTTGGAAAAAATTATAACAGTGCGCCTTAATCTGTTTTTTCTAACCTTCCATACAGGCTCAACTACCTAAAGGAGGTATGGAGGATATGATATCACTTTTGTTAATACCAGCAACCTTTTTAACTGTTGCTTATTTTTATAGAGGTAAAGAGATGAGTGATAAGAAAAAAATTACTACATTTTTTGAAATTGCAAAGATCTGTGTTCAGCATAAAGGAGAATTACAATACCCCATTTTTTTAAAAGAAATAGAAGATAACATAAGTATGAATTATGTCTACAAGCTACCTTTAGGTGTACCTAGTCAACTTATTAAAAAGTTAGCTGAAGTATTAGAAGAAGGACTATATAAACCTGTTAAAATATCGTTTCATCAAAGAGAGCTTCATATTCGAGTATTTAAGCAAGAAATACCTGAGAGGTGGAATTGGTCTAAGGATCTGCTAAAAGAGCAAACATGGAGCATGATGATAGGGAAATCGTTAGATAAGCATGTATATCATGATTTTGAGAAAACCCCTCATATGTGCGTGTCGGGTATGACTCGCTTTGGAAAAACAGTATTCTTAAAAAATGTGATGACGAGTTTAATTTTACAACAACCCCAATATGTGAATTTCTTTATTATCGATCTAAAAGAAGGATTAGAATTTAGCCCTTATAGGGATCTGTGCCAAGTAGAGGAAGTTGCTAAAAACCCAAAACAAGCATTAGAAATGTTAGTCAGAGTGCGTGAGATGATGGTAAAACGAATTGAAATGATGAAGACATCTTATTTTACGAATATTATAGATACATCCATTAAAGAGCGGCACTTCATTATTGTTGATGAAGGAGCAAACCTTTGTCCGACACAAGGCTTACCTAAAAAACAACGTGACTTATTATTTATGTGTCAGGAGATGTTATCTGAAATCGCAAGGATCGGGGGAGGTTTAGGATTCCGGCTTATCTTTTGTACCCAGTATCCTACTTCTGACACATTGCCAAGGCAAATTAAACAAAATGCTGATGCAAAGCTGGGTTTTCGATTACCAACAGCGGTTGCTTCACAAGTTGCTTTGGATGAACCAGGTCTTGAGGATCTGCCTTCCCTTCCAGGAAGAGCATTATTTAAGACTGATCGGACAGAAGAAATCCAAGTACCGTATTTAAAGGATAAAAACATGTGGGATTTACTGAAGCAATATAAGGTGGTGAAAAAGCATGAGGCACCAAACCCTCAAACAGAAAGCGAGGCAAATCGAGATTTTATCCACTTTGAGTAAATTAGATTTTGCAACCAGGAGACAATTGCAAGCTATTCACTGTTTAGGAAGTATTCGAAATGCAAATCGTGTATTAAAGGATCTACATTCATATTGTCACATTACAAAAATGGCTCGTGAACACGTATATTATTTAAATAAAAAAGGACGTGACTTATTAGGCAGTACAAAAGAAGTAAAGAAAAATAGTCAATTACAGCACATATTAATGCGAAACGAAAGCTGGATGTGGCTTGGTTTTCCAGAATGGAAAACAGAAAGACCTGTAGAATTTTCAATCAATGGTCAACGGTATCAGATTATTCCTGACGCAACGTATTTTGAAGATAATGTTCCCCATTTCGTTGAAATAGATCGTATGCAACATATGAAGGCAAACGAACATAAAATACAGTTATATGGCCATATAACAGATATCTATAAAAGACAGAATGCTATTGTTCCAGTAATTATCTTTTTCACACTATCAGACTATCGGCAATCAAAATTAGAGCAATATGCTGTAAAACAAAATGTGTTTATGAGAACTTTTGTGATGGAAGATGTTTTTAGTTAAAACCAGAAATCTTGATGATCTACATTCTTATTAGTTAATTTTCTTAATGTCCTAATAATTTTTTGTCCATTCTTTAAAGATGGATGGAAGGCATCGCCTTTACACAGTCGACTAATCGTCCCTCTATTGACCCCACTTTCTCGGGATACTTCTTGCTGAGTTAAATTATGTTTATCTAAAAACCTTCCAAACTTAGAGCGAGGTTTACCGATTCCGAACCAACTCATAAAATCACCTCAAAATTAGTTGTTTGTTATTACATCTTGTCCAAGAATCAAACTTTTTAAACTTCAACATAATTTGCATATTTGCTGGAAAAACATCATAGTATAAATACAAAGATTAAAAAACTAAAAAAATATGTAATAATTTTGAGGAATCTAGCATTCATAGTAATAGCTACAAGTTGCTTATACACTAGCCTAATGGCAACTTGTTGCAACGAGTATTCCAATAAAATGAAAAGCTTGAATCCGTTGGTACATAAGGGTTTGAGCTTTTCTTAATTTATGAAGAAATGAAAACGAGTTTAATAAGTTAAGAGATAGTAAAGTGTTCCGTAGTCGAATTTTGAAGAACTTTATGTAATTTCACGTACCATATTGACATTAAAAATTATTTACAAAAGGATTGTATAAACCGAAAAACAAGGTTTATAATAAGAACAAACGTTCTGTGTTGGAGGGGTTACCTTGTATGATTATTCTCTATTACCTAACCGAATTATCTTGTGTGTAGATCTTCGTAGTTTTTATGCGTCGGTGAGTTGCATAAAAATGGCTCAATTGTATTAGCTGCAACGGTTCTGGTGCAAAGATAAAATAAAAGAGAATATAGCGCATATATTGCTAGCGGAATTGTATTTTATACTGTTAGCCCAAACAAGTGATGGATGAATTCTTTCTGATTTTGGACAGACTGATACCGTAAATCAAGCTGTTCTTTTTTAATCATATGCATGGCTTCAACACCACTCAATATAGAAGTTGCAGTTTTAAATGACTTAAACCCCAACATAGGACGCACACGTTTCTTAATAAAACGATGATCTTGTTCCACTATATTATTGAGATATCTAACTTGCCTTATCTTTATGCCTTCGGGCATATGTTTCTCTGCTTTCAACGCTTGAATCGCTACAGGATAGGCAGGGTTTTTATCTACTGTTATCACACGAGGTTTAGAAATGTACGAAAAAGCCAAGGCTTTCTTGAAAAAGCGCTTGGCTGCTTGTTTATCCCTTGATTTACTTAGATAAAAATCAATGGTATTCCCTTCTGAATCAACGGCACGATATAAGTACATCCATTGACCTTTCACTTTAATATAGGTTTCATCGACTCTCCATGAATCGTTTGTTGATTTAAGATGATGCCGTATTTTCTCTTCTAATTGAGGTCCATATTGATGAACCCATCGCATAATCGTTGTGTGAGCTATGGATAAGCCTCTTTCCTCCATCATTTCCACCAGGTTACGGAAGCTCAAATTGTACCGTAGGTACCACCTTACTGTTAGTAAAATTAGTTCCGGCTGATAATGCTTCCATTTGAACAAATTTTCCTTTTCCATACCGATCACACCCCTTTTTTAGAGTAATACTATCAGTATGTCCAAGTTTAGGAGATTACTTGCAAGAGCTTTAGAGTTTTTGCACCAGAACCCTAATTTTTAATATTACAGCAATCTCCTCCCCTGTTCAGAGATAAGTGTAATCCACACCCATTAATCATTTTCACCTGAATACACTTTTAAATCTTCCATTGCTATGGCTATAGCATGTTTTTCTGTATCAATTAACGATATTCCCTGTTTAATAGGAGCCCAATGCTTATATCCATAATCCTCAAACCACGCAAAAACTTCTGTAGTGAAAAAGCCATTATTTCGTTTGATAACTTGAACCTTGTATTTTTTGTTTTGGGAAACAATCTCTTTAATGATTTCTGTCATTGTCTATCTCCTTCTACCTTTTATCCAGATTGTTTAACTGGGGACTTTCGTATTCACATAATTCTCGTTCTCGGCAGTCAATGTATCTATAAGCCTAGAAAAAAACTTATCTTGGCAGCATCTTTAAAAGATAAATACATGTTCAGAAATATAAAATTCAAAGATTAATTGAACATTGATTTATGTACACACTTTATGAGGTACCGCCAGCATTTTAAAAAAAAACCACGCTAAGGGTATTGGATTCCTAATTTATGTTATATTAGAATTATTACATATTGAAAAGGAGATATAAAATGAAATTTAGATTTATTACGATTATAATCGGTATTTTATTATTAGGTGGATGTTCTTCGATTTCAAATAATTCAAGTACTTCAAGTAATCAAAGTGATTCTTCTGTTGGTTTGAAATAAAGTTTGATTAAAAATATCCCGTGACCCGTGTTTGCTCACCATATACCTAGCCTTTATTTTGAGAAAAATTCAATCAAAATAAAGGCGTTTCGTTATATTTAGTAACTTACTTTTACAAAAAGTTTAATCAAAAATTCAAGACCTTATAAACAATTCACCGCTATTTCAAAGCCACTAAAAAAGCTCCATGAAAGGAGCTAATTATTTCACAAGATTCTTCTGTAATTCTTCTATTATAAGATCTGCACCTGTTGGACTTAGCGTAAGCTTTCCATCTGCTAAAATAATATTTTTATCAGATACTTCTCCTGTTATTGCACACGCTCCATGGGCTTCATATTTTTTTAAGATGATTTTTTCACCATCTACATAAATCTCTAATGGTGTCTTTTCTTCAATTTCCAGGGTGCGTCTTAACTCCATTGGTATAACGATACGTCCTAATTGATCTAATTTTCGAGTTACTCCTGTTGATTTCATGAAACCTCTCCCTTATATATTCTATAGCTCTATATTTCTCATACCCTATGCCATTTTCTCATTGTAACAGGCTTTCTCCGTACATGAAAAACATTATGATTCAAAAACTGACGGCCAGAACAAAGATATTTTTACACTTTTGCTTAAAGGAAATATAGGGCTTCTATTTTAATTTCAACTTAGTTCCAATATACAACATTTAAACTTAAAAATTAAAATTTTAATTAAACGAAATTTGCAGTTTTAAAAGGGGTTCTGGTGCAAAAACTCTAAAGCTCTTGCAAGTAATCTCCTAAACTTGGACATACTGATAGTATTACTCTAAAAAAGGGGTGTGATCGGTATGGAAAAGGAAAATTTGTTCAAATGGAAGCATTATCAGCCGGAACTAATTTTACTAACAGTAAGGTGGTACCTACGGTACAATTTGAGCTTCCGTAACCTGGTGGAAATGATGGAGGAAAGAGGCTTATCCATAGCTCACACAACGATTATGCGATGGGTTCATCAATATGGACCTCAATTAGAAGAGAAAATACGGCATCATCTTAAATCAACAAACGATTCATGGAGAGTCGATGAAACCTATATTAAAGTGAAAGGTCAATGGATGTACTTATATCGTGCCGTTGATTCAGAAGGGAATACCATTGATTTTTATCTAAGTAAATCAAGGGATAAACAAGCAGCCAAGCGCTTTTTCAAGAAAGCCTTGGCTTTTTCGTACATTTCTAAACCTCGTGTGATAACAGTAGATAAAAACCCTGCCTATCCTGTAGCGATTCAAGCGTTGAAAGCAGAGAAACATATGCCCGAAGGCATAAAGATAAGGCAAGTTAGATATCTCAATAATATAGTGGAACAAGATCATCGTTTTATTAAGAAACGTGTGCGTCCTATGTTGGGGTTTAAGTCATTTAAAACTGCAACTTCTATATTGAGTGGTGTTGAAGCCATGCATATGATTAAAAAAGAACAGCTTGATTTACGGTATCAGTCTGTCCAAAATCAGAAAGAATTCATCCATCACTTGTTTGGGCTAACAGTATAAAATACAATTCCGCTAGCAATATATGCGCTATATTCTCTTTTATTTTATCTTTGCACCAGAACCCTACTTTTAAATACCTCTGAAAGGAGACAATTATTTTACAAGATACTTCTGTAATTCCTCTATTAAAAGCTCTGCACCTTCTGGACTTAACATAATTTTTCCGTCTGCTAAAGAAATATTTTTATCAGATACTGCTCCTGTTATTGCACATACACCGCCAGGTTGATACTTTTGTAAAACAATTTGTTCTCCCTCTACAAAAATCTCTAGTGAAGATTTTTCTTTAATATCTAAAGTATCTCTAAGTACCTTTGGGATTAGCAAAAGCCCTAATTCATCTACTTTTAAAGGTATTTTTGTTGATTTCATATAATCTCTCCCCTTGTGAAGTCTATAGCTTCATCTTTCATACCCTATGCTATTTTTATAGAAATAATATATTCTTATACACAAAAAAATATAATACTTTAAAAACAGGCGACCTTCACATTGATATTTTCAAACTTTTTCTTAAAGGAAATATATCTTTCTTCCATTTACTAAAATTAGCATGTAATTGGTATTTTTCTTAGGGGTAAGAACCACCCTTATAGCTTGTTAAATATAGATAGCTAACAATTGAAACTATACTGATTTTACACTATATTAAAAGGTGAAAAATATTCTTATAAGAATAAATTGTTAACTTATAGGGGGAAAAATGGAATTTTACGATCTTGGTATTATTATTAAAGAACTCAGAATAAAAAAACACATATCACAATCTGAATTATGTAAGGGAATATGTTCACAAAGTCAAATTAGTAAGATAGAAAAAGGAATTATTTATCCATCTAGCATATTATTATATCAACTAGCTGAAAAACTTGGTATTGATCCAAATTATATATTTGCACTAACGCAAAATAAAAAATTAAAATATGTAGAAAATGTAAAGTATGTAATAAGAGATTGCATAAAGCAAAAACAGTATAAAGAACTTTATGAAATAATAAAAAGAGAAAAAAACGGAAATAATTTCCAACAAAAAGAAGATAAACAATTTCTACTATGGCATGAAGCAATTGCTATATTTAATGTAAATGGATCAACAAAAAATGCTTTAGATACTTTAAATAAAGCATTAAAATTAACCTTAACCAATGTTGATTTTTTATCAGAAAAAGAAATAGATATCATGCATACAATGGCTGTAATACATGCAGAAAATAAAGAATATGAAAAAAGCATTAATATATTAAAAAAAGTTTTAAATAATTTTAATAAGATAGATTTCCCTAGAAACAAAGAAATTAAATTAAGAATTATTTATACTTTAGCAAAATGTTTACAGCACACATGTAAACATGAAGAAGCAATAAAATATAGTGATATGGGTATTAAATTAGCTATTAATATAAATAGTTTATACCTATTAGGTGAACTATACTTTGAAAAAGGTTTAAATTTAATAAAGCTTCAACAACCTAAAAAAGATGGTTTTAATTACATGAAAAAAGCATTATTTATATTTGAACTAACAGAAAAGAAACAATATATAAAAATAATTAAAGAAAAGTATTTTAAAAACCAAAAATAGGAAACCACTGATGTTAAAGACTGCAACAAATAAAACTTATGTTTAATTAATTTTAAAACCACCTATTAAATTAACTTGTAGGTGTTTTTTTTATCTCTAAGTATATAATTAAATAAATTTATTATCTTTTCAGGTTCTGGTGCAAAAGCTATAAGATTTATGTAACTAATCTCTGAAACTTAGACATACTGATACTAGTACTCTAAAAAAGGACGTGATCAGTATGGAAAAGCAGAACCTATTCAAGTGAAAACATTATCAGCCTGAACTAATCTTATTAACAGTAAGGTGGTACCTACGGTACAATTTGAGCTTCCGTAACCTGGTGGAAATGATGGAGGAAAGAGGATTATCCATTGCTCACACAACGATTATGCACTGGGTTCATCAATATGGACCTCAATTAGAAGAGAAAATACGACATCATCTAAAATCAACAAATGATTCATGGAGAGTCGATGAAACCTATATTAAGGTAAAAGGGCAATGGATGTATTTATATCGTGCCGTTGATTCAGAAGGGAATACCATTGATTTTTATCTAAGTAAAACAAGATCATCGTTTCATTAAGAAACGTGTACGTTCTATGTTAGGATTCAAGTCATATGAAACAGCCACTTCTATATTGAGTGGCGTTGAAACCATGCATATGATGAAAAAAGGACAACTTCATTTGCAGGTGAAGTCTGCCCAAAATGAAGTTAGATTCATACACAAATTATTTGGAATTGCATCATAATCTACCATTGAACAGTCTATGCAGGTTTCTATGTCTCTATCAAATGATTTTTGCACTAGAATCAAAAAGGACACCCTCGTTAGATACTCCTAGCAAGTGTGTCCTTTCACAATTTTCTATCAATGAAACTATTATTTTACTCCTACGTCATTCCAAGCTTTTTGCACAGCTTGATGGGGTATGGCAACCAAAAGCGAAATATGGGGCCATATGCAAATATATTCCAATTCACAAAGGATACGTGGAGAAAGTTTTTATTCTCCACGTATCCTTTGTGTTAATTTGCAACTGGATAAATTGACATATCAAACTGTACATCCGGTGGCTGTCTATTTGGATCAATTCCATACTTGCCAAAACGATTCACATGAGCTGTAATATATGGGCTCAACTCACTTAATAATTCTTCGTCCAATTCATTTCCATCTTGACGATAAGCATGTAACACTTGTGTTAATGCAAATACATTGTAGAAGATTAAACAATTTGCTATTAAGTGATTAAACTGGTTCTGGTGCAAAAATCATTTGATAGAGACACAGAACCTACATAGACTGTTCAATGAAAGATTATGATGCAATTCCAAACAACTTATGTATGAATCTAACTTCATTTTGAGCAGACTTCACCTGCAAATGAAGTTGTCCTTTTTTCATCATATGCATGGTTTCAATGCCACTCAATATGGAAGTGGCTGTTTTATACGACTTAAACCCTAACATAGAACGCACACGTTTCTTAATGAAACGGTGATCCTGTTCCACTATATTATTGAGATATTTCACTTGCCTTATTTGTATGCCTTCGGGCATACGTGTCTCTTCTTTTAACTCTTGAATCGCTACGGAATAGGCTGGATTCTTGTCTACTGTGATAACACGAGGTTTACAAATATGAGAAGCAGCCAAGGCTTTCTTAAAAAAGCGCTTGGCTGCTTGTTTATCTCTTGATTTACTTAGATAAAAATCAATAGTATTCCCTTCTGAATCGACTGCGCGATATAAATACATCCATTGCCCTTTTACCTTAATATAGGTTTCATCGACTCTCCATGAATCATTTGTTGATTTTAGATGATGTCGTATTTTCTCTTCTAATTGAGGTCCATATTGATGCACCCAACGCATAATGGTGGTGTGAGCAATAGACAAACCTCGTTCCTCCATCATTTCTACCAAATCACGAAAACTTAGGTTGTATCGTAGGTACCATCTTACCGTTAATAAGATAATATCAGGCTGATAGTGCTTCCATTTGAACAAATTTCCCTTTTCCATACCAATCACACACCTTTTTAGAGTAATAGTATCAGTATGTCCAAGATTTAGAGATTACTTGCAATTGCCTTGAAGCTTTTGCACCAGAACCCTTTTTCCTCTACTCTTTCTTTGCTGTGCCCTTTAGAAAAAAACAACTTGTCTTTATCCAAGTTGTTTTTTCTGTAAAGATTTCATTTATTGTTTATGATAGTTGAGGTAGTAATTCAAAGAGGCACCTATCAGGGACATAGTTTTTAAGGTGAGTTTTTGGAAAGCATTTTTATGAAAATTGGCGGGAATCGTTTGAAAATTAAAATAAACCCTCTTTTCTGTGTACCTCGAAACATTTAATTTGTATAATAGAAAAACTAAGAAAATTAAAAAAATAATGCGTATGCATGTTTACATACATAGGAGTGAGAGTATATGTACAAACTGACCGAGATTATTGACGTAAAAGAAATACAAACTATGGCAGAACACTTTTATCTTTTAACACAGATTTCACATCAGCTGCTTGATTGCAACGGAAGAATCATATTTCATTACGGCACACCATCCTCTGATATACATTTACATACAAAAATTCATGTCCCTATTATATTCAATGAAAATACGATTGGTGATTTTGTGATTTTGTCGCCTAAAGAAAGTATTGAATCTTGCACTATATACTTTAAATCCCTTGCAACGATTATAACGAATAAAGGAATGAATACATTACAGCAATTGCAGAAAGATCAATCTATCCCTGCTGAAAAATTATATATGATTTTACACAACATGCCCGTTATGGTTGATGCTTGTGATGAAGAAGGGAATATTGTCATATGGAACCGAGAGTGTGAACTTGTAACAGGTTATAGTGCCGCTGAAATTGTTAACAATCCTTGCGCGTTAGAGCTACTTTATCCAGATGAAACGTATCGTAACCAGTTACTTCATGGATTTTCTGAACTCGGTAAAAACTTTCGTGATTGGGAAATGACACTTACTTGTAAAAACGGTGATGAAAAAACAATCCTATGGTCAAACCTGTCAGAAGAATTCCCTGTTCCTGGATACAGTCACTGGGCAGTTGGTATTGATATTACGCGTCGGAAAAAGATAGAAGAGAAACTTATAGAAAAATCTTCAGAGTTAGAATTAATTTTTAAAGCACTTCCAGACTTATGTTTTTTAACAAGACTTGACGGAGTAATCGTTGATTATAAAGCCGGCTGTCAATCAAGATTTTATGTACCTGTCGAACAATTTATGTATAAAAAATTTCAGGATGTGTTACCTTTAGATGTTGCCCTGCAGCTACAAGAAGCAATTGCAAGGGTACAACAGAATAATTCCATAGAAATTGTAGAATACTCCTTGCTCATGCATAATAGTATTTACTTTTTTGAAGCACGATGTCTACCACTATTAACAGATAAAGTGATGGTTATGGTTCGCGATATTACAGAGCGGAAAAAGACAGAGGAACTACTAAATAAATCAGATAAATTAGCTACTGTTGGTCAACTCGCTGCAGGGGTTGCACATGAAGTGCGAAACCCACTCACTGTTATTAAAGGATTTATACAATTATTAGAAATACAAATGAAACATGAATCAAAATATTTTCACCTCATACTTTCTGAAATTGAGCGCATTGAATCTATTATTCACGAATTTTTATCTATTGCTAAACCTGAGGTATGTTCTTTTGAACAAGAGAGCATCGATGTAATTTTAGAAAACGTTGTATCTTTAATGAACACAAAGGCAATTATGACAAATATTCATGTCACATTCCAAACGGATCCTGACGTTGTATATATTGATTGTTGTAAAAAACAATTAAAACAAGTGTTTATCAATGTTTTACAAAATTCGATTGAAGCAATGCCACATGGGGGAAACATAATCATTACCACTAAGAAAGTAAGTAACAATGAGGTGGAAATTTGTATTTCAGATGAAGGGATTGGTATTCCAGAAGAAAGAATTGCAAAACTTGCTGAACCTTTTTATAGTACGAAAGAAAAAGGAACAGGTCTCGGTTTAATGATTAGTTACAAAATTATTGAAAGTCATCAGGGAAGAATTTGTATAACAAGTAAAGTTGGAGTAGGAACCTCAGTGTACATTTATTTACCGCTTTTGCAAGATGTTTTAATACTGACTTAAATGAAATTATGGCATGTTATTTTGAGATTACATGTGTACAAGCGGCCTCATGGGTATACTCCCAAAATTTCCCCAACAAAAAAATCCCCGTAAAGTATATACACTTTACGGGGAGAGCCTGTTTTCTATCTTATTATATACGTACAGCCGTACCGCTTACAGCAACCATCAACATACCATCACGAACAACTTTGTAGTCTACATCAACACCAACGATTGCATTAGCACCTTTTTGTCTTGCAAGTTCTTTCATTTCGTCCATTGCAATATCACGTGCTTCTTTTAATTTATTTTCATAAGCACCAGCACGACCACCGACAACATCACGAACTGAAGCGAATAAATCGCGAACAATATTTGCACCCATAATAGCTTCACCATTTACAATATCAATATATGGTTCTGTTGCAAAGTTTGAAAAAGCATAAACAGGTTGAGTAAATGAGGAACAATATTTAGGAAGTAGCTAGTAATTGTTGAAGTTCATTGTACGTTGAAAAGGCGGAGTCTCTTTGAAGACTTCGCCTTTGTTTATATAGAGCATGAATGGTCTCGATACCTTTTATCGTACGTGAAGCATGACGAAAATTTTGAAATCCTGCAGATTTGGCAAAACGTCTCTTTACATGCCTGTGATCCTGTTCAATAAGGTTGTTTAAATGTTTGATTGTACAATGAATTGTAGTTTGATAAAATCCTTGTTTTCTTAATTTGTTAAATGCACAAAGTAATGCCGGCGCTTTGTCTGTAGTGAGAACCGTTGGTTCTCCAAAATGTTTTACTAATCTTTTCATGAAGGCATAGGCAGCCTGATGGTCCCGTTTTTTACGAAGTTGAATATCCAATGTGTTTCCATCTTTATCAATTGCACGATAGAGATAACGCCACTCTCCCTTAACTTTGATATAAGTCTCATCCAAATGCCAAGATAATCGTGCAGATTTATTTTTCACTGTCCAAATTTGATAGATGAGATTGCCATATTCATGAACCCATCGCATGATGGTTGTTGAGTGAACTGAAATGCGACGTTCTTTCAGGATTTCAGAGACATCGCGATAACTTAAAGAAAAACGACAGTAGTAGCCGACAGCTACTAAAATAATCTCTTTCTTGAATTGTTTTCCTTTAAAATACCTCATGCTTGATTCTCCTAGATCCTATTTTCTAGAGTGTAGCTTCATGTAGAAAACTTTGCAACAGAACCTTTACACGTATCTCGGCTGAACCCCATATTGTAGAAAACACAAATTTCGCTATGCAAAAGAGACTATCCCTAAAGAAGAGCCTCCTTCTGATCACAATCTGCATTATTTTTTTGTACTATACGTAGCCAGTGGCTTAACAGGTTTCGCATCCGTCGCTTCCCATATCGGGGCAGTTAACGTTGGATAATTTAACGCTTCTACTTTTTTTCTCGTTTCTTGTGATGCTTTCAGTCCCCATTGATCAAAAAATGGTAGTAAATTTTGTTTCGCTACTTTCGATGTATTATAAATAAAGGCCTGTATTTTATCTTCGTTCGTTTTTGGAAGTTTGTCTTTTGGTAACTCTCGATATAGTTTATGAAGATTTGGATAGAAATCTTCACCATATGCTAAATGAAGTTGCCAAAACATAACAACTTTCACAAACGGGTCATTAATCTTTTCATATTCTTTATCTGTTTGTTTTAAGTATTGAAAAGCCCTGTCATAATCCCCTTCTTTTTCTAAACGTGTTGGTTGACCTGGGAATAATTGTTTTTGTGCAGCTAAAGAGTATATATTAACATTGACTTCAACTACTCCATCCCACGTCCAAGGATATTGTTGTCTTGTATGCCCTGCTTCATGCATTTGTCCCCATCCAAATTCATTTACATTCAAAGCACTTTTAATTGCATCATAAGCAGTAGTAAATACGACTCCATCCCGACCTGCATACATGTACATGCCCGGTGGATTGTTAGGATTTTCCACGAAAGCCCAAAGACGGCGAGTTGAACGATGTAACGGATTAGAACTTGTTTCAGATAGCCCTGATAATTTATCTTGTACTAGAATCATGTCATCATATTTTTTTAATAGCGGAACAGGATCTTGATTTACAATGTATTTCTTCGCACTATCACGAGTAACAGTAAGTACCGCTCGTTTTGATTTTAATTGTACAGCATGCGCATCTGGATACTTGTCCATCATCGCAATCCAGTCTTCTTTCGTATGCTTCCCTAATTCAAAGAATGGAACAGGACTCCCGCCTTGTGTTACTTTCACCTTAACGGTTCCTTTCCCTTCAGAGTTATCAAACCCTAATAAACCACCGTTTGGAGAGGAGATGGTATTAGGACCAGGAGAAAGACGAAATGCTTTTCCCCCTTCTTTATCATATTCATGTGTCCCAATAATCGCGCCAAGCTTGTCTAATCCAGATAGTCCCGATACTTCAATTGTGACTTGTTCATTCGGTTTTACATAGATTCCTGTTGGTATATAGTTTCGTTGCTCACTTCTTATTTCTCTTATCGCTTCACCCATATAATGTCCTGTACTTGGAAGTTCAAACTTCCTCTCTTCATATTGCGCCTCGGTTTGTGTAGTTTCAGCATGAATGTTCAAATTATTTACAGTCATAGATGTAAATAATGTCGTTGTCAAAACAGCAGATGTCATCAATACTTTCATTGGTTTTTGTAATCTACGATTCTTTCTTTTATTCATATTAATCAGTCCTTTCATTTCAATCCATTCTAACGGTCATATGAAACGCCAGGTTTCTTATCTATCCATATACTTATTTATAAAATTAATACAATTAATAATCCTCTTGCTATGGTACTTCTTAAATTGACTTATTCCTATCCGTAAAAATTAGGGAGGCCAGATGTCAGGTTTAAAAAGAAGGCAAAAGTAAGTAGCGGTCATGTTGTATTCTGCATAGTAGGTATGTCCATAACTTAAAATGGATATATATAGTTGATATTTACATTAAAACATTTATTTCTTTTGAACGTAAACATCTAATCTAGCATAGCGATACTAAATTAAACACAGTTTATATATTATTAAATCTGAAAAATCATAGAAGAAAAATATTTCAATATAATTTTATACCCGTCAAAAAAACTGACCATGCGCAAAAGAAAAATAGGAAAAAGCACGTTTGTTTCATGCTTTATCCTGCGTAATGGTAATCTACACATTGGAAATTTACAGTTTGGATGAGTACCTTAAAAATGTTTGTAAAATAATGAAATGATATTATGTAGGATATTATGCCCTATACAAATATGAAAAATTGCATATTTGTATAGGGCATACGGCAACCATTTGTTACTTTTGGAGCCACTCAAGAAAAATGTACTTTATAATCCAATTTTTATAGTTTTTTGTATTCGGTAAATTAAAAAACCTTAAAAACGGTTCTGGTGCAAATACTTAGGAAAGGTATAAAGGAGTGAAAAGTTTCCTAGTGGAATCTAGTCTTAAGCAACAATTCCAAATAGTTGATGGATGAACTTCACCTGGTTTTTGACAGACTTGTCCAGTAAAACAAGTTGCCCTTTTTTTCTCATATGCATAGCTTCTATTCCAGAAATAATGGATGTAGTTGTGCGAAAGGATTTCAATCCTAACATCGAACGAACCCGCTTTTTAATAAATCGATGATCTTGTTCTACTATATTATTCAAGTACTTTTGTTGTCTAAGTTGCATACCATCAGGTATGCTTTTTCTTACGATTAGTCAACCTGTATTTATAGATTTTTGATGGATTGAGTACCAAAAATCTATATCACACATGTATCCACGTATAACGCATACTAAATACCCCTAATATGATTCTTTTTTTTACTAGGGGGAGATATGATATGATATGATGAATAAAACTATGATATTAGGCCGTTAACCGATAATCATAGTGTATATCGTGTGTAATAAGATGAAAGAGAAGCTTCAGTAACTTATTCACACACGCAATGGACGCAACTTTATGACATTTGTTATAGGGTTGCGTTTTTAATTTATCGTAGTACTCTATAATGTGATTTCGCCCGTAACGCCGTTGTTTAATCATGTTTTGGATAATCAGGAAAAGTAGTTTTCGTAAATGTTTATTTCCACGTTTATTAATTTTATCTTTATAAAAAGTTTTACCGGATTGAAAGCGACGTATATCAATACCGGCATATGCATTCAATTGCTTGTTATTCGCAAAACGAGTAATATCTCCTATTTCAGCCATTAAACGTACAGCTGTATTTGGCCCAATTCCAGGAAGGCTCAAAATGATACTATATTCTGCACGTTGTTCGGCAAGATGTACCATCTTGTTAATGCAATGTTCCTTTTGATGAAGAAGTTCTTGATAACGCCTTGCGTATACCTTGAGTTGATCACATAGGACATCATTTTGTGAAACGGCTGGATAGGAATTTTTCGCTATTTCAAGTATTTGAATTGCCTTTTTCTCTGCCATGATAGTTGATATTTTTTTATTGGTATTGGCACGAATACGATTTTTTATGATTGTTTTAGAAAGATTTAAAACACAATCTGGATGGGGAAATAGTTGAACAAAATTTAAAAATAGATCCGATTTACTAGTGAACATTTTTTCTAATTCAGGAAATGTTAATTGAATTACTTTGTGCATACGACTACGAATCATCGATAATTCTCCATCCAGTTCGCTATAAAATCTCGAAAGAGACTTTAACTGATGGAATAAGTGGTCCGTTCCATGAGATACCCTTCGGGTAACTGTAAAATGAGTAATGGCTAGTCGATGTGCATCACTTCGGCCCGTTTTATGAATCCGTAAGGAATCACATTGTAATTTTGCTTCTAAGGGGTTTAATAGACAATATGTATATTGGTTATCTTGCATAAATCGTTCTAGCTGCCTGGAATAAATACCTGTTGCTTCGAACACAATTCCAGGTGATTTGCCAGTTTCATTGGTAAGCTCATGTATCTTTTTTTGTAGCTCTTCAAATTCAGACTTTGAATGTTTAATTTCTTTTTCAAAGATACATTGTTTTTGTGCATTATAAATGACCATATAACTTTTACCCATACTGATATCAAATGCAATTACGTGTCTCATAAGGTTCCTCCTGACGTAAAGTTGAAGTCTTCATCTTACACTTATCGATTCCCATTTCTTATACACGATCTCGAGGACCAACATACTAAAAACTGATTCAAATAAGGTAAGTGAAGAAGGTCAGTTTTTTTTACGGATTCGGAATCCTAAAGCATACACGACCCATTCTTCACTTCTACTATATAAAAAATAGTAGTGCGAACCAATGCCTTGGCCTGCACTACTAATCTTAGTATGTTTTCTTTTTTCAACTGTTCAATTGCTATAGGATAAGCCGGATTCTTATCGACTGTTATAACACGTGGCTTTGAAACATGAAAAGACTGCAAAGCTTTCTTGAAAAAGCGCTTTGCAGCCTTTTGGTCTCTTGTTTTGCTTAGCCAAAAATCGATTGTGTTTCCTTTCGAATCAACAGCACGGTACAGGTACATCCATTGCCCTTTAACTTTTATATATGTTTCATCAACTCTCCAGGAGTCATTGGTTTGCTTGAGGTGACCACGAATTCGTTTGTCCAATTCAGGGCCATACTGATGAACCCAACGCATAATCGTGGTATGAGAAATAGATAAGCCCCGTTCCTTCATCATTTCCATCAAATCACGAAAGCTCAAGTTGTATCGTAGGTACCATCTTACTGTTTGCAAAATAATATCATGATGATAATGCTTCCACTTGAATAAATTTCGCTTTTCCATACTGATCACGCACCTTTTTTAGAGTACTAGTATCAGTATGTCCAAGTTTAGAAGATTACTTGCAAGCGGCTTCGTTTTTTTGCACCAGAATCGACCTAGCGACAGGGTGACTGCATTAATCCTCAAGATTTTTTCTTATTCAATTTGTTAGAAGGGTCATATGGATTTTTGAAGAAACAAGAGAATGATAGACATTTTTTAGAAGATATTGCATATATTCAGTTATGTATTGGTATTAATCTTTCATTTGAATGGACAAAGTGATTTCAAAAGAAGGGAAGTGAGGGAAACATGATACATCAGTATGAAATAGATTTTTCAGTGATGTATGGTGGCAAGGAAAGAGGTTTACAATCCGCAATCATTCCAGCACGTTCTTTAGAGGAAGCAAACGAGAAATTGAAATCAGAAGTCAAGCGACGATTCGGGAAATGTCATGTGAGAATTGATACGGCCAATTTATATGTTTCAGAGGATAGCAAATATACGATTGTATGAAAAAGTCTTGTTTATACAGCAAGGCTTTTTCTTATGTGTGACAATCATATTTCGTTAAGTACGCCACACTATTCCACGCGGTGATTTTCCGTTTTTATAAAAAAGTTTAACTAATTAAATATACATACGTTAACCAACCTAAAATTGGTGTTGCGCACCTTCACATTTTTGAGGAAGGAGTCTTCTGTCGGAAGAAAATAAAGAAGCTACAATGAATTAAACCTACAATACTAACAGTAGCATTTGCAGAAAATCTACTTCTTTTTTCATCTAATATTTCTTGATAAATATCTTCTATAGCAACTGCTTGCATTTGCAACTCCTAAACCCTCCTACAATTATGTGAACGTTTATGTATTTTATAGATTAAGTAACTTATCGTTAATTTCAATTATAATGATATTATATAAAAATAAAAATTTAGTATTTTATTAAAAATCACATAATTAACGAAGTAAATATTTATTTTATTTTTCTAATTCTTCAGTTATACTAAAACAGCATAAATCTATCTATATAAATAAAAGGAGATTATCGTTATGAGGAAACTAGACAAAAAAAGCATCCTTCAGACTATTCCGCAAAAAGGTTTTTTTGGACATCCTAAGGGTCTGTTCACGTTATTCTTTACAGAGTTTTGGGAGAGGTTCTCTTACTATGGCATGAGAGCCATATTACTTTATTATATGTATTATGCAATTTCAAAAGGCGGACTAGGGATGGATCATGCAACTGCTGCATCAATTATGGCCATCTATGGATCGCTAGTTTACATGTCTGGTATTATTGGTGGCTGGGTTGCCGATCGTCTACTAGGGTCAAGTAGAACTGTTTTTTGGGGTGGGGTTTTAATTATGATAGGCCACCTTATTTTAGCACTACCTGGTACTGTTAGTATGTTATTCATCTCTATGGTATTTTTAGTCCTTGGGACAGGTTTATTAAAACCGAACGTATCTAGCATTGTTGGTGATTTATATAGTGAAACAGATACACGTCGGGACTCAGGATTCAGTATTTTCTATATGGGAATTAACTTAGGGGCATTTTTATCTCCTTTTATTGTAGGTACACTAGGTCAACAGTATAATTTCCATCTAGGTTTTGGTGTTGCTGCAATTGGTATGCTGCTAGGATTAATCATCTTTGTTCTTACACAAAAGAAAAATCTTGGTTTAGCAGGAACACAAGTACCAAACCCTTTAACAGGCAGTGAAAGAAAGAAAGTAATTAAACAGTTTAGTATTGGTATAGTAGCTATATTACTAGTATGTCTTGCAACGATACCAACAGGTATTTTAACTATCAATCGTTTTATTTTATTAGTCAGTATCTTAGGCATTGTTATCCCAACTTGTTACTTTATTTTTATGTATCGTAGTCCAAAAACTACAGAAGTTGAAAAATCTCGTCTGATCGCGTACATACCATTATTTATTGCTGCTACAATGTTCTGGGCTATTCAAGAACAAGGGGCTATTATCTTAGCTTCATATGCTGATCAACGTACTCAGTTAAAATTTGCAGGATTGGAACTTCAATCTTCATGGTTCCAATCATTAAATCCTATTTATGTCGTTTTATTGGCACCAGTATTTGCTTGGTTGTGGGTAAAGCTTAATACACGTCAACCTAGTACAGCGAATAAATTTGCTATAGGTTTATTATTTGCTGGTTTATCATTCTTAGTTATGATTATTCCTGCTTATATCCATGGTACAGAATCTCTAGTAAGTCCTATGTGGTTAGTGATTAGCTTCCTCTTAGTAGTAATCGGGGAACTTTGCTTATCACCAGTAGGTTTATCAATTACAACAAAGTTAGCACCAGCTGCTTTCTCTGCTCAAACAATGAGTCTATGGTTCTTAACTAGTGCTGCTGCACAAGCTATAAATGCTCAACTAGTTCGTTTGTATACTCCAGAGACAGAAATTATTTATTTCGGTGCAATTGGTGGATTATCAATCATTTTAAGTATTATTTTATATTTTATGGCACCTAAAATTAAAGAACTTATGAAAGGTATCCACTAAAAAAGATGTGCCACAAGAGTGTTGTATAACAATCTTGTGTGCACATCTTTTTTTAGCATTTGATAGCATGATCCCCTAAAAATATAAACAATAAAATTAAAGTTAGGGCATGTATGGAACATTTAAGTAATAATCGTTCTATTGTTATATAAAATTCTCGCACTTATAATCTTGCGAAATATAATTTTAAATAATGCGTCTTTTCCTTGATTACGATTATATAAATGTATATAAATTGTAAGTTATATGTCCAATTATTACTGGAATTATTGAATTAGTTTTCTTATAGAGTAAACCATAAATTATACCCATTAGAATTGCAAAAATAATGAATGCAAAGTCATAGTTATGAGCTAAACCAAATAATAAACTGGATATCATCAACCCAGCAAAAAAAGAATACTTAATTTCTAAAAATCTAAGAATAATTCCACGATATAGAATTTCTTCTAAAACAGGTCCGATTAATACATGTGTTGATATAGCAATTATGTATATGATAAAAGATTGTTCGGACAATGTGTCTATGCCTAGATATGTTGCTTGTATATTTGCTGAATCATTCGAGATGAGATCTGTTGTTTTACCCGATAAAACAACAAATATATTTGCAATCAATATATATACATATGTCTTACCTTGATTTAGTGATTTAATATTAAGCGTAGATAATATTAGATTATAAAAAGATTTACGTGTGAAAATGTAATAAATGGAAAATAAAAGTATAGAAAGAGTTAATAAGAAATTTTTTGTTATTTCTAAACTGTCATGATTATCAAATGATTGTTCGGTAAAATGTAATGAGAATACTATTTTTAATAATAGCTCAAAAAGAAATGGTGCAAACATCAATATTAGTAGTGCTCCTAAAATAAATTGTTTCAATGAAATCAGATTTTTATTTTGTAAATTAGTCATAAATGTTAGATCCTTTATATTTTATTTTAAGCTTCATTATAACTTAAAATAAGATATAGTTGAATTTTAATATTTAAAATAAAGACCTTAGCGGATACTCGCTAAGGTCGTATATTTTAAATATTAAAATTTTCTTCCAGGTGCACCATGTTTATATCGAGCATCAACTTGCCCTGCTGAACCAGCGTTGTTGTAAATCCATTTTCCAGCTTCAATGCCGTAATCGATATAGTCTCCCCATTTTGATCCACCTTTTTTACCTTTACCTTTACCCTTACCTTTACCACCATCAATGTTTAGCATTTCTTCTTGTGTTAAATCTTGTAATTTAAGTTTCATAAATTGTATACCCCTTATCAGTTTTTTTGAAAAATTAAATATTCGAATATGAAAATTAACCGGTTTATTGTATTATATATAAATGTGATGCGCTATGTCTAGAAGATTTTTACTTTTTTATAAAAATATGCATATTTACATATTTTTATATTTCAGAAAGAAGGGGTATTTATTGAACAGAAAAAAATTTCCATTTATTAGGCAATCTGATTTAAAAGATTGTGGTCCAGCATGCCTAGCCATGATTTCTAAATATTATGGGTTTACTATGTCTATCTCTAAAGTTAGGGAAGTTGCAGGAACAGATTTACAGGGGACAAACATAAAAGGCTTGTTAGAAGCTTCTGAACAATTAGGCTTTGATGCCAGAGGAGTAAAAGTAACTGATACAAGTGTAATAAAAGAAATTCCTTTACCAGCTATCGCTCATATAATCACTGAAGAAGGTGTAATGCATTATGTGGTGGTTTATAAAATTAAAAGAGATAAAATATTCATTGCTGATCCTGATAAAGGTCTGATTACTTATAATATAGAGAGCTTTGATGATCTATGGACAGGAGTTCTAGTCTTACTGCAACCAGGAAAGTATTTCAAAAAAGAAAAAGCATCTAAAGGAGCATTTTCTCAGTTTTTAAGTTTGTTGAAACCACAGTTGAATTTGTTAGTACCTTTATTTTTTGCCTCC
Source organism: Bacillus arachidis (assembly GCF_030285945.1). Classification (NCBI taxonomy): domain Bacteria; kingdom Bacillati; phylum Bacillota; class Bacilli; order Caryophanales; family Bacillaceae; genus Bacillus; species Bacillus arachidis. The sequence goes on from NZ_CP127373.1 coordinate 185,594, forward strand.
ATATTTCTTAATTTATTTGGGTTTATAGGGGTATTTTATTTTCAGTTACTAATTGATGACATTGTACCTAATCAATCACTAAAAACGTTGCATATCATTTCAGTAGGAATGATTGTTCTGTATATTTTTAAAGTTCTATTATCTTATTTTAGAACGCACTTAATTTTATATTTTGGCCGCCGAATTGACATACAACTTATGCTTGGGTACTATCGGCATGTTATTAAGTTGCCAATTAATTTCTTTGAAACTAGAAAAGTAGGGGAAATTATCTCACGTTTTTCAGATGCTGGTAGGGTTCATGAAGTGCTATCTACAACAGCTATAACACTAGTAATTGATATTTTGATGATTCTTTTTGGTACCTGTGTATTACTAACAAAAAATCTATCGTTATTTCTGGTTACTCTTTTACTAGTTCCGTTTTATGTGATAATTGTTTTTGTGTTTCGTAAGTCATATGAAGTTCTTAATCGCAAAGTTATGGAGAGTGGTGCGAATTTGAACTCTTATATGATAGAATCGCTTAGTGGAATGGGAACTATCAAATCCTATAATGCTGAAAAAGAAGTTTTCTTTCAAGTTGAGAAACGATTTATAAAATTCTTAGAATATGGATTTTGTTTAGGAAAACTTGATAATTTACAATCTTCAATTCGAATGATACTCGAGCTACTCGGTGGTGTTGTTATTCTCTGGGTAGGGGCTACTCAAGTATTAAAGGGAAATATGACAATCGGTGAATTAATTACATTTAATGCTTTATTAATCTATTTTTTAGATCCAATTGAAAATTTAATTGACTTACAACCTAAAATGCAATCAGCTATTGTTGCAGCAGAACGATTGAATGAAATTTTTGAGTTGGATTTAGAGGAAGACGAGAATGAGCACAGAAAAGTATCGCCTACATATTTATCTGGAAACATTGAATGTCGAAATGTTTCTTTCCGATATGGTACGAGGGGAAATATTTTAAATAATCTTAGTTTTTCTATTGAACAGGGTAATCAAATTGCTTTTGTAGGAGAGAGTGGTTCTGGTAAAACAACAATTTCAAAGCTATTGATGTATTATTACACACCTCAACAAGGAGATATTTTTTATGATGACTACCATATAAAAGAGATTAATCGGAAAGCTCTACGTGAACGAATTGCTTATGTATCACAAGAATCATTTTTCTTTAGTGGAACAATTTATGATAATTTATGTTTTGGTGTAGAGCATCAAATTTCATTAGATGTTGTGATTCAGGCTACAAAAAAAGCTTGTGCGCATAATTTTATAAGTGAATTACCGTTAAGATATGAAACTGTATTAGAAGAGAATGGTTCTAACTTGTCTGGTGGGCAAAAACAAAGATTGGCTATTGCAAGAGCACTATTAAAAAACCCTGATATATTAATTTTAGATGAAGCAACAAGTAACTTGGATTCTACTACTGAAAAACATATCACAGATATGTTAAAAGAATTAGGAAATGAAGGAGTAACGGTTATTATGATTGCACATCGTTTAAGTACAATTCAACATGCAGATCAAATTTTTGTAATGCATCAAGGCTCTATTATTGAGGAAGGCTCGCATAAAGAGTTGTTATCAAACAAAGGCGAATATTATCGTCTGTGGAAGAATCAAACGATACATACAGAATATATTGAGGAATCGTTTCTTATGATGCCAGGAGGTCAACATGAATAAAGTTTATACTTTTGAACAACTAACAGATAGTGTTGAATTGTTAGAAAAAAAACCTCCGCGTTTTATTAACTTGTTTTTAGGATTACTAATTGCGTTTCTTATTGGTTTTTGTCTTTGGGCCTATTTTGGAAAAATAGATATTGTAAGTAAAGGATCGGCTATTATACAGGGGAAAAAAGAAGCAAGTATGGTTCAAAGTCATCTTGGAGGAGTAGTAAGTCATGTTGCTGTTCATTCTGGTGATTATGTAAAAAAAGGAGATACCATTCTTCAGACTAAAAACCAAGAATTAGTAGATGAACAAAATAAATTGAATTCCATCGTTTTACATTTGGAATCAAAAAAAAATATGCTTATCGAATTAAAAGAGAGTGTGTCTAATAATAAGCCTCTTTTTTCTAACAGTAACGAAGATGATAAAGTTCGAGATGAATATAGTGCATATGAACAAGGATATAAATTATTAGATAGTGAAAAGGAATTAGAATTGAATGCTATAGTTGAGAATAGTGTTGAAGATAGACTGGATGATGATTTACAGTCATTAATAGCAGAAGATGAGAGTATACAAAGAGAAATTGACTCTTTGAATAAGAAAAAAAATAAAGAACAGATTTCAAAAGAAGATACGGAAGTTATTATAGAACAAATCGATTTAGCGCGTTCACAACAAAATAATTTAAAGAAAAGAATAGAACAAAGAAAAGAGTACCTTGAAAAAGAAAGGCAAAAAATAAAACAGGTAAAAGAAGAAAAGCAAACACAAAAAAAGCAAGCTTTAAAACAATATCAGCAAAGTTTTATTATTGATATTAATGAACGAATTGAAACTATTGAGCAAGATATTTTGGCTAAAAGACAAGAATTAGATACTATTAAACATCAGAATGATACAATGAATATAAAAGCTCATATAGATGGTACTATTCAATTTTCAAATATACTACAAGAGGGTAATTTGATAGAGCCTGGACAAGAGATTGCTTTTTTGGTCCCGAAAGAATCTGGTAAAAAAGTAAAATTATTGTTATCGCCAGAAGAAGTAAAAGGGATAAATAAAGGGGATAAAATACAATATTCCTTTCAATTAAATCAATCTAATCAACAAGTTGGATATGTCTCTTATATTTCTGCGCATCCCATTTTTGATAAAGATTCAAAATCATATATGTATGAATTAGAAGGAACAATTAATTTAAAAGAAAGTCAATCTTTACCTTCTGGAGTGATTGGAAAAGCTTCTGTTGTAACAGGATCAGAACCTATATGGAGATTTTTATTAAGAAAATTAGACTTCATTTCGAAATAAAAAATCCAACTAATTGGGGCTGTTGACAAAAGAGGGAGAGCGCAAAGCACTCTCCCTCCTTTTCCTTATGTTTTTAGTTTTATTTTTTCTTCTTTTCTCTGTTTTTTATACATTCTTATCCATGGTTCTGGTGCAAAGATAAAATAAAAGAGAATATAGCGCATATATTTCTAGCGGAATTGTATTTTATACTGTTAGCCCAAACAAGTGATGGATGAATTCTTTCTGATTTTGGACAGACGGGTCTCGTAAATCAATCTGTTCTTTTTGTAGCTTTGAAATAAAGTTTGAACAAAAATACCTCGCAATCCCAAGTTTTACGATAAATAAAAAGAATCTATTTTAAAAAAGATTGATCAAAATGGATTCTTCTCCAGCAGATTTAAATTTGGTTTTTATAAAAAAGTTTGGTCATTTCTACCTATGTTGTTCCACAATCGCGCCCGTTTGTGAAAAAATATTTTCTTTATCATCTTCAGACTGAATTTAAACAAAAAACTATTTTGTTTAGCTGATTTCATAAAGATAGAAAACATAATCAGTAGGTACACTTGGGTAACCCTGTTGACGTATCATCGCCGAAAGATTTCCACGATGATACGTCCCGTGGTTGACTACATGCTGAACCAATTCGGAAAGATGAGTATCTAAACGTCCGAATTTAGGATGTTCAGGGAAAATCTCTTTATCCAAATCACTTTCAGTGTTAAGAAATTCTTGATACTCCTGTGACAAATGATGAAACAACATTTTCATTTCCTCAAAACCCTTATTCTTTGTCTTCTCTTGTGCCTGAGCGATGGAAGCTTGAATCTCATCCATACTTTTTTCATGCATCACACCAAGCCAAATTGTATCTGCCGTATAAATATGAACGAGAGTCTCTGCAATCGTGGGAAAAATACTTTGAAGTTCCCGATTATAAATTTCCTGTGGCAATTCCTTCAATCTTCCGAAAAATTTGTTGTTCGCCCAAACATGATAATCATACAACTGTATTGCATGATGTTTTTTCATCAAAAATTCCTCCTCCATCTTTCATTGAATATGGTAAAGTAACTTTACTGACAAATGCCGGCAGTGGAATCCATGCTTTTTGAGATTATGCCTGCTTACTCCCTAACTTCCATGTCACTTGGCTAAGAGCATATCCCCTGTATTCTCTTCACTCTTAGAAATCCCTCCCTTTTTATTCCACAATCTGGCCCTTTAGTAGAGTAGCTTTATTGCTACTCAACGGTTCCTTAATCTGCCTTTCAGTTCAAATCTTCTTTTCACTATAACCCCCCCTTTAGATAAACAAATCCAAAGGGGCAAAACATCGTGACTTTTTTATAAGCACCGTGACTTTATTTCAAAGCTACATATACATTCAATAATTCATAAATTAAGAGTTTGTGTCACTCATCTAACACCTTTAATTTACTTTTAGGTAGCCAACCTTTTTCATCGTTAGTTTTTCTTTGACACCATAACCAACCATTTAGTTCCTTAATTTCTGAAATGATTTCTCTTTCTTCAACATTAAGTTCTTTAGCTATATAATCTTCTAATACAAAAGCCGATTTGCCCTCATTATTTATAATTTGTTCTGGAACCCAGCCCTCAGTTTCTTTTGTATAACAATATACCCAATTATCCCAGTTTTCAGGACCTTCATATTTGTTTTCTATTTTTATAATCTCTCCCTTTTTTAATGAAATAGGATTTGGATAATTACTTTCATGCTTTTGAATTACCTTATAATCCACATACATCTCCCCCTTTTATTTAGTACTTTATCATAACTAAAAGATTACTTATCCTATATACATCAAGTTAACATAATCCCACTTATCAGCAGTCACTATATCTAGAAACTTAAAAAATTCCCTTTACTGAAGGGACTTTTCTTTTACATAATATTCGTTATTGGAAGTTACTGATTTGTTCAGATAAAGGGATTTGTATATCATTTTGAAAACCATTTGCTCTTGATTCGTTTAACGGCTAAAACTAACAGAAGAATAAATCCTATCAGTATAACAATACCAATTGGATTGACATTTGCCATGACTATATCCCTCCCTGTTTTTTATGTTACAGCAAACCCCTCTCTTTTAGAAAGGGGTTTGCATCATTGCTTATGTACAACACAGTGTAGCATCGCTAAAGGCATCTTCGGGAATATATACTTTACCATCTTTTATTTCATACGGAATGTTATTTCTTTTTAGTTTAGCTGTATCAACAGTGTCAACAGTGCTACCCCACTGTTCTAACTTACCGTTGTACTTTTGACAAGCAGGTAACACTAAAAGAGCTGTAAAACATAAAAGTAGATTTCTAAAACGATGTTTTTTCATAATAATCCTCCTCTTCCTTGATTGTATCATTCGGGAGAAGTGATTTGTTATAAAAATTGGATGTATGTTCCATACATGACCGGTTAACATAACATCTCATTATTGGTAGTATCCCAAAAAAATCTTACTTCTTATCTTTTTTCAAATAAGAAGTGAGATTTTTTGTTTTAGGGGTAACTTGATTTCTTAGCTTGATGGATATGGGTCTGTACCCCTATTAGAGAAAATTCATCCGAAAATTAATTTCTTTGTTTTCGTTGAAGTTTGAGATGGGAGAGAGCAATTGTTACAGAAGCGTTATGAAGGGATTTGATCGAGTAGAAATGGGACGATAAAGGATGATTGTATTGGGAATTGGGCTGTCAGTTTTGCTGATAGCTTTTTTGTTTATCCAAGTATATCCGTTTCAACAAACAAAATTGGAAAAAGGAAAATATGATGAGTATGGGTTTTTAATTATTATTTGGACCGTTATTTGTATGTATCTTGCTGATAACTACTTACAAGAAAATCATTGACAGCGCTTAGTGAGAATAAGTGCAGCATCTTTTGTAACTGGATTTTCCATTGCATGTGTTGGAAAACAGTTTTTGTATGATTACAGACAAAAAAAGTTGCCCTTTCAAAGAAAATGACTTCTCAAATTTATTTGTAATGGACTTTACAGGATCTTCTAATACATGTGGTATCAAGTAGGATTTCATTTCTTATTCAGTTCGTTAGGAGGTTCATATGGTTTTTGGAAGAATTAAGAGGGGAATGGACAATTTTCCAGAAGCTATTGCATATATTTTGTTACGTATAGGTATTTATCTTTTGTTCGAGTAGTCAAAATGATTCCAAAAGAGAGGAAGTGAGGGGAACCATGATACATCGGTATGAAATTGATTTTTCAGTGATGTATGGTGGCAGGGAGAGAAGTTTACAATCCGCAATTATTCCAGCACGTTCTTTAGAGGAAGCAAACGAGAAATTGAAATCAGAAATCAAGCGAAGATTTGGGAAATGTCATGTAAAAATTGATACAGCCAATTTATGTATTTCAGAAGATAGCAGATATACAATTGTGTGAAAAAGTCTTGTTTCTAACAAGGATCTTTTTATTATTTAGGATAATCAAAGTTAGTAATAAATTTCTCAATATGGTTATTAGAACCATTTTGGGTTATGATATTCAAATTCAAAAGTTAATGCAATATAATGAAAAAGTGATGGTTACCACCCTGTTTGTTTCTCCTTATGCCATAGATAAGACCTAGTTCCCGGTCTTATCTTTTTTATTTATGGGGTCATGCTACACATCCATTAACTTAACAAAATATTTGTTATGGGGTATTTATTTTCATTGGCTTGATGGCGTTGTGGTGTTATCCCAATACATGCCTTAATAAGAAAATGTGATATTTCACTGACCTTATCTAAATATGTAATATTGCATATAAGAATGTATTGATAAAAATGTAAGCGCTTACTATAATAAAAGCATAAAGATAAATCACATCTTAGTAAAAACATAAGAGGAGGAAATAATATGGAAATTGCAATGGCAGTTTTGAAATTTGTAGGTGGATTAATTCCAATGGTTCAAGAACTTTTAAAAGCAGTAATGTAAGTTTATTATTCAGTAATTACTTATAAAAATTATCATACAAATGATCTGTATCTCAAAGATGAATTGATGTGCAGATCATTTGTGTGAGCAAAGTCCCTTTAGCATGATTAAGGGACTTTTTTAAATTTCTACATACTCGAGGTTCCGTCACATCAACATCAAGTTAAAGCATTTTTAAAACATTAAAAGGTGCTTTTTATTTATTATAAATACGAAAGTAAACTTTTACTTAGAAATTTACTTTCATATTGAAGAATATACAGATACATTCATAATTTCCTTGTTCTCCTCAATTTAACTGATATAATTTAAAACAAGGGATGAGAAATATGAAAAAAATTCCATATTTATGTTCTGTTATCATAGTTTCTTTAGGTTTAATTGGGTGTTCAAATACAATCGAGAAAACAAATTCCTCAGCATCAAAGCAAGTAAAAAATTATGAAGATTCAGTTTTATCAATTAAAAAATAAATATCAGAGATAAAATTAACTAGAGTAGAAGATAATAAAATTTCCAAATCAGAAACATACAACGAAGACCTAATAAAAGAATTTAATAAAGCAATCCAAAATAGTACATCTGAGAAAATAAATTTGAAAAAACAAAAAGAAAAAAATCAGTTTGTTCTAATATGACAGTTACATTTAAAGATGATTCTAAAGAAGAATTTTTAGTTTGGAATGAAAATAACAATCAAATTATTATAACTAAAGATACAAATGAGAAGTCCACACAAGGATTAAAACTTAATAAAGAAACTCCTAAAATGGTAACTAATCTTTTAAACAATCTTAAATAACCAAAAATTAGAGACAGTTTATGTACCAAAAAAGAAGAAAAATTCATTAATTTATTAAAAAATAAATGTCCTAACATACAAATAATAGACAAGCCCATTAAACAATGGGCTTATTTTTATTTAAAATCTAGAAAACTACCAATGTAAACTTTTGGGTAAAAGTTTACTTTCGCATTTTGAATCATTTATAACTAATTTTGTAATAAATTTCTCAATATTGATATAGATGTTAAATGTGGGTTTTATATCGAAAATTAACATAAAATATAATATCATAAAAATTAAGATGGTTTGTGGCACTTGTTTTTCTCTTATGCTTAAGATAAGATCATCCTCTCCGATCTTATCCTTTTTTTGTGGATTTGTAACAAAAAAAGGAATCCTTATATATAATAAGGATTCTGCAACAGGAAAGAACAAATTAGTAAAGGCGTACCACCCACATTTTAACGAAAATATACGCTAAGCAAAAAATACAATAAGCTGCCCATATGGACAGCTCATTTACATAATGATCGAAAGTGGAAGTTAATGTATCTATTCATATTGTGAATCAATGATTGTATAATATCGTGTGAAATATCTGTAAGAAACGCTCTCTGTCATATTTCCTTTTTGGAAAGTTAGAGAATTTGCGTATATATCTCTTTCCGAAAATTCCCATCCATTTTTTTCTCTCATTTCAATATAGGGCTCTAGTTCCCCTTGTTTTACTAAATGGGTATAGGGAGTATCGTCAGTTTGTACTTCCATTATATTTTTATCTGTAAGGATCATCTTTGACATAGCAATTGCGAATGGTATTGGATTTCCTTCTTGAAAAATGACATCCCTTTTTTGTACTAAGAATACGCATGCTATACTGAATATTACTAATAAACTTATGAAAAATATCTTTAATTTCATTAAGTTCCTCCTTAAAGTGAAATTTTCTTTATTAATAGTTCGTGATTGCTTATTGGAAAACCTATCTTAAAAACCTGTATATTCTATACATGCTCTGTTAACATAACACCTTATTATCGGGGTTCAATGTATTTAGAAGACTATTAAAAGTCCTCCAGATTGTTTAATTGGGGGACTTTAGTGTTCATATAATTCTTGTTATCAGAAGTTCATTATTTACAGTTTAAACTCATTGAAATTTGTCGATCTACAAAGCCAAATTCTTTATATAATTCTCTTGCAAAGTTCTTTGCATGAACATTTAATCGTATTTCTTTATGTCCTTTTAAAGATAATTCATCTATACCTGCCTTCATCAATTTCTTTGAAAGTTTTTGACCACGATACTCTGGTAAAATGTATAATTCGTAAATGAATCCTACATTTTCTTGTGAAAAATAATCTTTACCACTACCAATTAGAATCCATCCTTTTAAGTCGTCATCATCTTTGGATACTAGGTAGTATGCTCCTTGTTCTAATGTTGTTTGTACAATCTCTTTTACTCGTTCTTGTGTAGGTTTAAAGGTCTTGGCCGTTCCTTCGTATAGAGCATTATCTGATTTTGCTAGAATTTCATTCAGATCATTTTTACTAGCTTGTTTAATCATATTCCCCCCCTTTTTTTTACATAACGCACGTTAGCGGAAGTTAATACCTTTTTAGTTTTAGGGGTTGTTTCCAAGCGTTACTTTATACAGGAAACTTTTTTTCTCAACAGAGGCAGTTAATACGTCAATACGGGTACTCCGAACCTGAAATTCAGGAATCCAGTAAAAGGTTTTACCATCGTATTTTATAACCTGATGATTCATATCTTCCATTTTTTTAATTTTTCCTTGGAATGCTTTTATTGGGTGACCAGTAAAAAATATAGCAGTACGAATGGCATGAATTGGCGTGCTGTGTAAATAAATGTATAACGATGAGAACATGAATAGGATTAAGATTATATAGGGCGTTTTCTTTCTCAATTAATTTTCTCCTTTTGACATTGTAAAAACTAAGTAAGAGACCTATATTTCTAAATACAGCAAATCCCTCCCTGTTTAGAGAGGGATTTGCTTGCTATATAGAAATTAGAATATTTAAGACAAATAGTATACCAAATATAATGCTCAAGATGCCAATACGTGATGCCTTGCTTTTCTTGTTGAACCATTCCCAACGACTGCTTTCATGATGAAACATCGCATAGTCTACTAAGGTGACGATCAATAAACCAAGTATTACAAATATCCCTGTCAAGAAACACCCTCCTTTTCCCTATTATACCATTTATAGGGGGGATTATTGTGGGCATTTGTTTGTATATCCTATACATGTCAAGTTAACATAATGGCATATTATCGTCACAGCACTTTTGACTATTCCAATAAAAAAATAACTATTTACACTTTAGAAGAAAATGATTACCATAAAATTGTTAAAAAATGTAATTAAAGGAGTGGTTGAAATGAAAAAAAGAATTCTTATTCCGGTAATGAGTATAGGATTTCTAGTTTTTAGTGTATTTCATAGTCCTGTGCAGAATACAGTTTCCGCTCAAATTAACAATGAAAAATCATCCATAAATGAAAGTGAGTGTTGGCTTTATGATGGGGATGCCATAAGATATTACCCTTATTTTAATATTTTTATTGGGATTGCTGATGTAAGTTCATCTAATGAACAAGAACCAAGCCGTGTAGTATTTGAGTTTTATAATTTAATAGGTGATCTATCATATGTAACAAGTGCCACTATTCCTAATCATAAGCATTCAGCTTTTCAACCATTTTCAGCCCCTATAAATTCTCTAGAAGAAGCTACCTATTCCGTAAAGGTCAAAGTTATAAATGCAAAGGTAGATCCAAATAAAGTTAAATTTGCTCATATAGAATAATACGTGTGTGGGTTCTGGTGCAAAAATACTTTACCAGAAACATAGAACGGCAATGTTCTGTTAACTGAGAGGTTAAACAGCTAATCCAAACAATTTATGAATGAATTCAGCTTCATTTCGGGCAGACTTCACCTTTGGTGAAGTTGCCCTTTTCTCATCATATGCATAGCTTCGGCGCCACCTAAAATGCAATTAGCTGTACGAAGTGATTTCATTCCTAAGTGAAAGTAAAAGGGCAATGGATGTATTTATATCGCGCAGTCGATTCAGACGGAAATACCATTGATTTTTATCTAAGTGAATCAAGAGATAAACAAGCAGCCAAGCGCTTTTTCAAGAAAGCCTTGGCTGCTTCTCATATTTGTAAACCTCGCGTAATAACAGTAGATAAGAACCCTGCCTATCCTGTAGCAATTCAAGAATTAAAAGAAGAGAAACGTATGCCTGAAGGCATACAACTAAGGCAAGTTAAATATCTCAATAATATAGTGGAGCAAGATCACCGTTTCATTAAGAAACGTGTACGTTCTATGTTAGGATTCAAGTCATATGAAACAGCCACTTCTATATTGAGTGGCGTTGAAACCATGCATATGATGAAAAAAGGACAACTTCACTTACAGGCGAAGTCTGCACAAAATGAAGTTAGATTCATACATAGATTATTTGGAATTGTATCATAATCTACCATTAAACAGTCTATGCAGGTTTCTATGCCTCTATCAAATGATTTTTGCACCAGAACCGATAATGTTTCCACTTGAACAAATTTTGCTTTTCCATACTGATCACGTCCTTTTTAGAGTACTAGTATCAGTATGTCCAAGTTTACTAGACTTCTTGCACCAGAACCGTAATTACATACTATTTCATTTCATACAAAAGGAATTTGTTCATTATTAACGAAAGTGTATGTTAACTAGATGAATTCATTCATACACAGTACTACAAAAAGACATGGGAACAATCTTATACTACGATACATAATTATAATCCGTTTTAAAAACTAGGAAAATTAAGGAGCACATTGTATGGGGAAAAAAGTACTGTTTTTTGGAGATTTTGGAATTGACGATACGATAGCTATCATATATGCGCATTTGACAGATAAAATTGATGTTATAGGAATTGTTGCAGACTATGGGAACGTACCTAAAGCTGAAGTTGTTAGAAATGTTCGCTTTTTACTTAAAAGTGTAGGAAAAGAATATATAAAAGTTTTTGGTGGGGCGGAGCATTCCATGTCTTCAGAAGCTGAAACTTTTTATCCAGAAGTTCACGGTAAATTTGGGATAGGGCCCATTTACCCAGGACTAGAGCTTCAAACATTTGAGAATTTTTTTGAGGTTCTTACACTTATTAAGCAGTATAAAAATGAACTTATTATCGTGAATACCGGAAGACTAACTTCACTTGCAACTTTATTTCTCCTTTATGGGTATGTGATGGAATATGTACATTCTTATTATATTATGGGAGGAGCTTTTCTATATCCAGGAAATGTTACTCCCATTGCCGAAGCTAACTTTTATGGCGATCCTGTAGCGGCCAATATTGTAATGAGATATGCAAAGAATCTATCAATTTATCCTTTGAATGTTACACAATCCGCTATCGTAACACCAGAAATGGTCAATTTTATTCACTCTAAAGGAAAAACTAAGTTTTTAAAGCCTCTTTTAGACTATTACTATTATCAATTTTATCAAAAAAAAGTTCCTGGAATACAAGGTAGCCCGGTTCATGATGCGCTCACTTTGATTGCGATTAATCGTGATGATATTTTTACGTATCATCAATCAGCAGTGACGGTTAATATACTTGATACTATACGAGGACAAAGTATAGGAGATTTTAGATCTACTTTTGAACCAGAAACATTCGGTAATCGTCCAAAACATAGGATTGCAATACAAATGAATTATGAACAGTTTTTTAAAGAGTTTATGACTGTAATGACTGGCGACCTATTTTAGTGAAAAATCTTATATATAAGGGGATGTTTTGCTAGCTTGATAGCGATGGGGTGTTACTCCAATAGTAGAAAAATAAAAAAGTTTATCTTTTTATAAGAGATAATTTTTTATAAAATGGAAGTAAAAAGAAGTGTGTGTATCTATGGATAATAAAGGAGATGATTATACTGAAAATCTTTTTCTATTTCTTAATTGTTCTTTTATTTCTTGTGGTTGATTACTTTTGGTTAGAGGATGAGAGCAAAAGATGGGCATGGTTTAAAAATAGAAGTAAAACGCAAAAAACAATCTTTTTTACTCTTGTTCTCCTCTTAACTTTCATAGGATACATACTTCTGGATGCTAAATACTTCCTTTCGTAAGCTAAAAGAACCCAGTTTTTTTTGAGAATTTAATAGTTTATATCATCCACTTCAATAAGTGAGATTATGTTAATTAGTGAAGTATATATTTTGAATAGAAACCTATACCTAATATTGATAATATATAATTACAATTAGAACTAAGTAATTTTTTGTTTATAAAATAGGGAGGTTTATCATAAGTAATGGATCATATTATTGCAAATAGTAGTTTTGATTTAAAAATATATTATGTTTTACTACAAATAGCTTCATTATTAACTTTTAAAAAGATTGTATTGATTGAAGAAAAGAAAAAACAGTTAATACTACAGATACAAAAAGAAAAGAAAATCCCTAATAATCCATATAAATTGTAACACAAAATAAAAGACGACTTTTTGATGTGCACCCCAATTGTTAGACACGAATAACAATTGGAGGTGTACATCAGTTGGACGGCTTTCTGTATTTTTTGCTTAGCGTGTTTTTTTCCAAAATGCTGGCGGTACCTCGTATAGAACATACATAAAAAAATTGTAAAAACTATTACTAAATCAAATCCTGTTCTTCATTAATAAATTTTGTAATTTTATTCCCGTATAATATCTTCTTTGGATTTATAATTATAATTAAAATCGCAACTATCAAATAAAAAATTGCATTATACATAATTAATTCAATTAATTTTCCATTTATTATGCCAATAAATAAATTAAAGAAAAAGTGGATGATTATGGGGATAATTAAATTTCGATTTAAATTATAAAATGCTGTCATGATAATTGTAGTAGATATAATTGCAATCATAAAAAACAAAATATATTTGATTAAATTACTGCCTGTAAAACCTGTAGTAAACCATATAGGTAAATGCCACATTCCCCACCAAAAACCAATAATTATTGAAGATTTTAATGGCGAATATTTTTTTTGAAGCTCCATTAATGCAAAACCTCTCCACCCTAATTCTTCTCCTAGTGGTTCAGCCACAATAGTTTTAACAAAGTAATAAATTAACACGCCCCATGTAGTTCTATTAAAAATCGAGTTTGCTTCACTGTTAATCGACACGAGAAACAACATCATCAAAAATATAATTATTTGAATCATACTTACAGTAAGAACTATAGGGAAACTAAGTTTATTTTTAAATCTATCTTTTACGAATCGAATAAAACTCTGTCCAGGATAGAGTTTTTTAAATAGCAACACAAAAGCAAAAATGGAAGACCAAGCTGATATACAAAGCATTACATCAAAAATCCACGTTGGAAAATCTAATAACTTGGTGACTCCTACAAGAAGAAAAAGTGGCCAAAAAATAATGTTGGTTGGTTCTGTTGCAAAGTTTCCTACATGAAGTTACACTCTAGAAAACAGGATCTAGGGGAATTAGGCATGAGATATTTTAAAGGAAAACAATTCAAGAAAGATATTATTTTAATAGCCGTCGGCTACTACTGCCGTTTTTCTTTAAGTTATCGCGATGTCTCTGAAATTCTGAAAGAACGTGGTATTTCAGTTCACCCTACAACCATAATGCGATGGGTTCATGAATATGGCAATCTCATCTATCAAATATGGACAGTGAAAAATAAATCTGCACAACTATCTTGGCATTTGGATGAGACTTATATCAAAGTTAAGGGAGAGTGGCGTTATCTCTATCGTGCAATTGATAAGGATGGAAACACATTGGATATTCAACTTCGTAAAAAACGGGACCATCAGGCTGCCTATGCCTTCATGAAAAGATTAGTAAAACATTTTGGAGAACCAACGGTTCTCACTACAGACAAAGCGCCGGCATTACTTTGTGCATTTAACAAATTAAGAAAACAAGGATTTTATCAAACTACAATTCATTGTACAATCAAACATTTAAACAACCTTATTGAACAGGATCACAGGCATGTAAAGAGACGTTTTGCCAAATCTGCAGGATTTCAAAATTTTCGTCATGCTTCACGTACGATAAAAGGTATCGAGACCATTCATGCTCTATATAAACAAAGGCGAAGTCTTCAAAGAGACTCCGCCTTTTCAACGTACAATGAACTTCAACAATTACTAGCTACTTCCTAAATATTGTTCCTCATTTACTCAACCTGTTTATGCTTTTTCAAACTTTGCAACAGAACCGTAACGACTAACCGAGAAGCCCCCACTTCAAGTAAGCTCGTAAGAGCTACTAAGTGGCGGGTAGTTCACAATCTTAGGATTCTGTTTTTCTTTGCTTACTGGTGCTTCCATCATCTCACCTCTTGTATTTTTAATTTTATAATTGCAAGGTTTTCGCCAAAAATCCGTGTGTAAAATGAAAAATGGAGTGCTTTCTCTAATAAGTAAGCACTCCATCATGTTATAATACGTCTAGTTGTTTTTGCTTCATTACTTTTAAACGGCTTTATTCTTGTTATAATTCAATTTTATAAGGTAGTAATGCAGGTTTACAAGGTATAGAATGAATCACATTACTGTCACCCCATACTCGTAATAATCAAAAATCTATTTCCTCATTATCTTCTTCAGAAATCCCACCAATTACTTCCCTAGCATCAATAATTTTACCTTCATGGAGTACAGGCTCTTCCATTCTTAAATCTTCTTGTTTCTGCGTGGGAACAAATCCATTAGTAAGTAGAAGATCCAATTTATTTTCAACTGTATCTAAAAGATTTAATCTCTGTTCTACATGATCTAATTTTTGTAGTAGTTGCTCATAACGTTTTTCATTTTGTACCAGTTCAACAACAAATGCTGTTAATTGTCTACTATTAGCTCTTTCATTAAGGATCCTATATACATCTTCAGGCATATTATCAGCATGTAATGCCATTTTTCTATTTTTAGCCATTATTAGCACGTCCCTTTATTTTAAGCTAACTGTCCCTTCATTTCATCAATTACTTTTAATTCTAATGCAGTTAGATTAATTGTCCGTGAAGTTGGAGCAAATACTTCTTTGTCGCTATTTTGAATAATATCGTTCAAGAAGAAGTGATTGTTTTTAGCAGCCATTTCAGACATATGAGTTAATAAAGCGAGACGGATGTATGGCTCTAAAACGGGTGCTTCACCTCCGATATAAATGAATTTCAATACTGTATTCGTACTAGATGGGATGAATACATCAAGAATTTTAGCAACTAAAATTCTTGCATATTCTTTCAGTGCCTCTACAATTTCATTTGTAAAATCATATTCTTCACCAGTATTTTTATTCGATAGTACATACTTTTGTACTTTATAATTATTAACTATAAATTTCTCTAATGTTCTTAGATCCTTAAAGTATTGAATCAATTTTTCTTTTCTAAAGCGTTCTAGGTATCCTAAAAATGGCTCAATATCAATAACTTGGAAAGAATCTCTGTGCTTAGGTGTAGTAAGTCCTTTACCTAATCGTACAGCATCTGTAGAACCGCCACCAATGTCAGTTAAAACTACTTCATAGTCATCGAATCTCTCAGACTCATATCGCTTTTCAATACTAATTACATTTGTATTCTGATCTTTTGAAACCATTTTATATTTTAAAGAATGTCTAGCAACTTCTGATTCATTTCTACATTTTGCTGAATTGACTGTAATAGTTAGTTCTTTCTCCATTCCTGGTGTTAACACTTTAACTTTATGTTCACCGATAAATCTTCCTTCCATTTTTTTATGGGCAATGCTAAATTTCTCTTCGCGTTTTAAAAGCCAAATTGGAAGCATCATACTCATGTGTTCAATTTCAACTTCATTATCTTCTTGCTCAGCGTTAAGGGCATGGTAATATGCAATTGCTCCTAAAAAACTTACGTATGGGATAGGACTATTAATTTTATCGTGCATCTTATTTACATGTGAGTTTGCCAACTGATTATCTTCAGCTAATTGCCCAACTAAATAGAAAGACTCTTCACCTTCGATTTCAGTGGAAATTAGTAATCTATCTAGTAAATCTTCTGGTCTAGAAATACGATCAACAAGTAAATCCTCAGCTTGTTTCTTTGAAATTTTAACTACATTCGTTGCAAGTTCAATATAATAACCATCAATCATGAAATTATTAAAACTATTTCCGAAATCTGCTACTTTTCTTCCAATTTGCATTTATAATTCCCCCTTTATACATTAAGTACGACTTAAGTGCTACTTTTGATTATGCTTTAGCATATTTAATCAAAAATAAGAACACTTTAAATAATGAGTACGACTTGAATCGTACTCATTATTTAATTATTCTTTATACTTAAGAGATTCAAAATAAACAAGGAAATACCTTCTTTCAAACGAATAAGACATATAACAGTTAGACGCCGATATGTCAGACATAAATGATGATGAATAACAGTAAAACAACAACATGACCGACATAAATGATGAACAATAACTATGTAATGACAACATGACCGACATGGATGATAATCAATAACAATGCAATGACAACATGTCGGACATCGATAACAACAAATAACGATGAGGGGAGGACGATGGAATGGATAGGGAAGAACCCTATAAGAAAACATATTCCCTTGCAGATATAGCAAGGATGCTTGGGAGGCCACGTACAACTCTTCAGGCCTGGCGGGATCAATTTAAACCATATTTACCAACCGTCGCTGGGACGAAGGGAAGGACACTGAGATATGAACAGGAAGCATTAGAGCTTTTTAAATTAATTGCTAATATGAAAGATTCACAAGAGCCACCAGAAATAATAGAACAGATGTTAAAACAAAATGTGGATTACATTGTAGTAGAAGAGAGTGATGAAGACGACGAAATAACGAAGCCAATTATTCAGACGATGTATGAAAGTATGAAAGAGGTTTCTATATATTTTCAAGAACAAAAAGCTATGAATATGGAACTTTTAAAGCGTATAGACCATTTAGAACAAACTAATCAAATGTTACTGAATAAGGTTGATGAACAACACAAGAATATTGATGGGAAAATAAATAACAGAGATCAACAGCTATTAGAAGTAATTCGTGAAATTCAAGAAACTAAGAAGTTAGTTGCATCTACTCAACAAGAAAAATCATGGTTCGCTAAACTATTTAAAAAATAACTTAAATAATACGTAAAAAAGTAGGGAAGCTTGTATGTTTTTACAAGCTTCCCTACTTTTTTTATGAATTGGATATGTCTTCCCAAATAATCACGAAAAATGCAAATTAACTTATTAAATAACTCCGTTGATATTTGAAATGATTATACAATAGATATAAATGGTTGTTTTAAACATCAATAATCAAAATATCAAAATTTTAGGAAGAAAGGGTGAGGAATATGATCAATAAAGAAATTCAAGAATTGTTTGATGATCTCAATTTATTTGCCAAACAAATTGCAACTGTAAGGTTGTCAAATTTATTATTTGACGTATATGAATTTAGGGATGAATACGCAATGCAAGTAGACTTAATATTCGCCCAAAAGGGTCAATTTGATAATATTCAAGAGGCGTTTTCTGCAATATTTAAAAAGGAATTGTTCGATGGAGAAGAATGGGATATTAGTGATGAGCCAGCCCCCTCAGATAAACAATGGTTAACAGCATTGAAAAGTTTCTGGATTAATGCATATTATTCAAGAGTATGTACTAGCATAGAGTTAGTAAACAAAGATGATTTTATAAGTAGATTTAAAAGGGATTTAACTGATGTGAACGCACCAGAGCAGGTTGTTAAAGAACTCTTAATTAGATTGAATCATATTGAAATAATACAAGTACAAAAGGGATATGTTTATGATTATATATTCGGACAATCTGATAGCCATTACTTTTTGTTTGAATGGGGAATATATGATTGAAATCATTGGTATATTCAATATTTCTGATCAAACTTTATTTTAAAGCAACAATAGTTATACCTTAGTGTCTAATGAAGAAAAATTACATAGTAAAGAGGAATTGATAGTGAAAATAATTAAATACATAATGTTGTTAGTTGTAAGTTTAGTGTTGTTGAGTGGTTGCAATTACGAAAATGAAAAGGAAGTAAAAAAATATATAAAAAACAAGCATGAGATCGATGTTGTTGTAAAGGACTGGGGAGGAATACATTCAGGGAATATGGGACATACCTATCATACTGTTCGAGTAAAAGACAACAAACATTTTCAATTCCGAGTGGAAGTGAATGGTTTCTTTTATTCTACAATAAAAGGTGATGAATACGAATATGGTAAAAATGCATATGAAGAGTATAAAAAATTCAAACCTATTTTGAAAGAAATCGAAAAGTTAGGTTATTCAGAGTTTGATGAGGAAAATGCTATTCAATATGTTATTGTTGATGACGGGGGTACGACTGAAACACCAACGAATGAGTTGTTATTAACTTTAAAATCTAGTAATAAGATTGATTATAGTCAATTTGAATCGACAGAATTAGATCGGCTATTTGCTTTATTACAACTTATTCAAAAGAATAATAAAAAAATAACACAACTAGAAATAAGGGATAATAAAGGTGAGTATACAGGTCTTTCTTTTAGAAATGTACAAGAAAGTACAACGAAAGAGGAACTGCTACTAACAATGAAAAACGCTTCAAAAGATTACTGGACATATTTGATTCAAACACAATTACAAGACAAAGTAAAAGAAACTCAAAGTGAAAGTTTTGTATTCAAGGAAATTGTTTGTTCATATACCGAAAATGGGGACTGCCCCGCTTATAATGTAACCCTAGATTTTCATGAAGGTATGTTGCAATATAAAGACAATCCAAAGCTAATCGAGGATTTAACCAAGGTAGTCACTTGGGTTAATGAAGAACTACAAAACAAAAAATTTACTATATATTTCACCTACAAAGGAAACACGAGGAGCTATGAAGGGTGGATGGAATCTAAAGATATGAAGGAAAGCGGTACTATTGAAGAATATATAAAGAAATATTTTGACTCCAAATCGCAATAGCATAGCATGTAATTCAATTTGTAAAATTGTAGCTTTATAATAAAGTTACGATGTTTCTAAATTCATACTAAAACATAACTTACCCGTTTTGAACAATCTTTTTTCAAGACGGGTGAGTTTTTTTATTTATAAAATCAAACTTCATTTCAAATCCACAATTATACATATAGTATTATGAATAGTATTAAAACCATAACGCTAAATAAAGAAAATATCTATGTTGTGGCCTTTTAGATATAGAATACTATATTTATTAAATCTTGTTTAAAAAAATAGAACTATTATAAACATTAGAATCTATTTTAGAGATGTTAGGCTAACTATACCAAGCGATTTAAGGTTCTATCTTAGTAAATTTCAAGGTTAATCTGTGAGTAAATAAGTGAATTTTCAGTTTTATATAAGTGTAAATTTCATAGCAGAATAGTCTAGAAAATGAGAAATAATTACAGGAACTGAGAGGTGCTTTGAGTTCCTTTGTGTCGAAAAAGGATAAGTTGCTGGGAGGTTATAAGAATACATGACAAATAGCCTTGCTAATTAAAATTTTTTTGAGCAAGGCTAAATTTTAGATGTTTTTTTAGGGCTTTAGAACGCCCATTTTTTGTAAAATGGAATCCATTTTCTTGTTATTAAGCCAGTCTATAATTGGAAGTTTTCTTTCGTATTTTTGTTCATGTTTCATATTATTTAAGGCTTCTGTTGCTTCATAATCCCTACGCTCTTGTCTTTTTTTAGATTTTTGGTCGAACATTTTCATAAAATGAGCGGGATTACTTATTTCAGCTTGATTATATTCAAACCATTCAACGCATTTTTCAAAATCCCATCTTTGATAACGATCAATTTTTTTCGGCATTCTTAAGGCTATAGTATAAGCGTCCTGTTCTGCTAAATATGTTATTGGTTGACTTGTTATATAGCGATATGCTTTTTTTTGATCTTCACTTAAATAATCATTTAAATCTTGTGATCTATCAATAGTATTTTGTAAATTAGTATTTGGTTTTTCTAGTTCTTCAAAATTTAAAATATCTACGCCGTTAGATGAAATATTCTTTTTCTCATGCTTGGATACAACAGCTTTTTTAAAGAGTTTTCTCTCTAAAAACTTAGTGAAAGTAGAGCATACATCAATTGCTACAGCCCATTTCACCTTGAAATATTCAATGATTTTTAAGTAATTGTTATGTAAGGTTAAAATGTAAATTGAAGGGGCAATTTTACCATGTCTTCGTACTTTGATTTGTTGGCATAATCCCAAGTCTTGTAACCAATTAAACACGTAATTAATAATTGGTTTTGAAATCCCTGATTTTTTGCTGATATGATCTTGCTTTACTTGAGAATACCCTTCTTGTACCAAATAGGATAAAACAGTTTCTAATGCTTCATATTTTCGTTTGGTAAGATAATCCTTTGTAGTAACACCCTCATATTCTAGGACAATATTATCAATGTAAGTAGTAACTTTCTTGATTGCTTGATTAATAGCCCCAGGTGTTTTGGATAAGTGTTTGATTCGGGGACTTAATTCGGTTTTTGCTCGACTAAGCAAAAAATTGTGTAATAACACAGAAAAAACCTCCTATTTTTCCCACTAAACACATACAGAAAAAACATGGGAAAATAGAGGTTCTTATTCACATTATATTTACCTTATGGTATAATTCCAATTATAGGTGAACATTTAAAGATGTGAAATAAGACCCATACTATTCTTGGAGTTTTAAATCGGTTCCCGGTCGCCAAACTAGAGACCAATTTAAAACTGAGTGTAGTGGGTTTTTTTTATGTTTTGATATCTTTTAAAATCATTTTTTTTCTAAAAATGCAATCTTTCCTTTTATCTTATATTGTTATTAAAATAATATCAATCCCCTTGGGTAGGTTTTGTTATCCTATGTGTAAAATCATTCCGAATTATGATACCCCCCTAAATTTGTTAATATGTTTATTCTAATTAGAAACTCCCTTCGATATCTTATGCGAATCTATATTTTTCGGGACAAGAAATATCTGAAATTTCTGTTAATTAAATATAAATATTTTGGCAATAGGTGATGTGCACATAACTATAATGACTTCATGTTAAAATATTTCTAATTATATGATTTATGAGGAAGCAACATTAAGTTAAAACATAATGACAAGACAATTTATCCTTGCTTTGAATGTATTGTGTTTTCAAGGTTTTAATTATCTGACTATAACAGTAATTTATCAACCTCCAGGAATATAGCAAAATATTGCACTATAGATTAGAATGTCCTTTCATTGTTTATATTGGGTAATATGTCTTGTGCTCGGGAGGAGGCATTATATTGGAGAAGTTAATGAAAAAGTTGTTGAAGATTAAAGGGGATAAGAAAATAAGTAGCAGACAACTTGCAAAGGAAATTGGATCCAGTAAAACTACGGTTGATAACGGACTTCAATGTAAAACAGATGAGTTCAAATTAGAAGTTTTCTTGAAGCTAGTTCAGTCTATTTGCGATAGTTTGGAAGAACAAAGACAAATAATTCATGAATATATTCTTCTATGTAAAACCCCATTAAATGTACAAAAAGCATTATGCTATTGTCAAGCAATGGGAGAATACGATTTAATAAAACAAATTATAGAAAAACATGCTGAAACAAAGGGGTTAAAAAAGTATCTATCTGTTTATAAGATTCAAAATAAAAGAAATCAAAACGTTGCAAGAGGACAACAACTTCTTGATGAAATTTATGCAAAAGATTTTTCATCAGATACAGTTTGCCAGGCGGCTTTGAATATTTTATATATGGAAGCTATGTATGATAAGCAAAATTACAATGCTGTAATCCCACATGCTGATCGAACAGAAGCCAACTTAACTGAAATAAAACAAGATTATATTAAGCAGTGTTTGCAAATGAAATATAAAGAACGGTTAGCCTATATACACTTAATGAGAAATGATTTAGAAAGGTGTCGGAATACATGTTACGAAATTTTAGATTCTGAAATGGATATTTCTATAATTAAGGCTACAGCTTGGTGTTGTTTGGGGGAGAGTTTTACATTTGAATGTCCATACACAGCTGAGAAGTATATTAAAAAGGCTATTTCTTTATGTGAAAACATTCAAGTTCCGCAAAAAACACAAAAATACCTTGCCTTCCATACTACCTTAGCTCACTTGTACATAGAAAACGGTATTAATTTAGATAAAATAAGATTTGATCTTATTCATACATCTGAAAAAGCTTTTTATGAATGTATGCATGGTGATTGGGAAAAAGGAATTGAGTTATATGAGGGATTGAGAAAAGATGGAAAAGAATTCACCGCTTTCCAGCAATATTCGTTTTCTAAAGTGAATAATGATATAATGGGATTAAAAAAATCTTTGGAATCTTTCGAATTAACAGGTAATATTTTTTATTCGCAATACGTCAAGAAGGAGCTATTAAAAGAAGAGGTGAAGTCAAGTGAATAAATTCTTTGTCGTTACGTTATTTACTGTAATGATATTGACATCGTTTTTTCAAACAGAAACAACAGAATACCAACATGCACAGTCCCAAGAGACAAATAAATATGTTATGGATATGAGGGTTGATCCCGGAGGGGGTTGAATCGTTAAATGAGAAAGACGCTACTGATAAGTAGCGTCTTTCGTACTTTTTAAAGGTGGTTCATTATTTAACAGTGTAAAAATTTCGTGCCACTTTTTACAAAAACATAAATACCATTGAGATACGGGAGGGTTATAAAATGGATCTTAATCAAGAATGGTTTAATGAAATGATTGATCAGGACAATCAAATTTTAGAAACTTATCGTGAATTATTGCTTTTAATTGGAAACTTTCAAGAAGAATAGCAGGTTTCAACTGTTTTTTAATTTATTTTTAGCTTCAATTCTATGTGTTAAATACTTGGCGTACTCAATTAATTCATTTTCTAATAATAGTTTATCTTTATCTGGAACGCTTTTATAACTTTCATATAAATCTTGAGCCAAACGCTCTACAATAACCTTTCGATCTTCAGTGGTAAGTACTTCATTATCACCAATTTTATGGTTTAGGAGTCGATCGGCACTTACATTAAAATAAATGGAGATCTTTTGAAGCATTTCAAAGCTTGGTTCTTTTCTGTTATTTTCCCAATTGGAAATAGTGCTACCAGCGACTCCTAAATCATCACCAAATTCTTTCATACTTAATCCTTTGAGTGTTCTTAGGATTCTAACATTTTCTCCGAAATAATTCCGTATCATATATTTCACTCCAATCATTTTGTTCACCTTAAGGATATTTTTTTTCACCTTAAGTGAAAAATATTCACCGATAGGATAAAAAACTTTCCCAAAGGAATTGACATTCTACTTTTAGGAGAATAGAATGTAATTAAGGGGGTGAGGAATTGACTGTGTTACGTGATATTAGGGAAACAAAAGGCCTTACAATTCAAGAACTATCTGAGGCCTCTGATATACCTGCAAAAACTCTATATCATATTGAAACAGGTAAAAAGGGAGTTATCGAGAAACGTGCCAGGGTTCTCGCTAATCTTCTTAACGAACCAATAGAAAAATTATTTTTTGCCACGTATTATCGGGCTAAGCTAGAGTAAAGAGTTTTTCATTAATCATTAGACAATAATTATACATCTATATTGTAAATGAACAATACAGAAAAGATACAACTTTATCACTATTTTTTAAGTTTTTAAATCTGAAAATTCAGTCTTTTGAAATTGTTCTTTGAAAACTGCATATATGAGGGAGCTGTTAGTCATGTTGAAACGATCGTATCAAATGTTACTCATTGCTATGAGTATGCTTCTAGTTGTTCTGAATTTTGTATTTCCGTTGACGAAAGCGAGTGCTGAAGTCATTAATCGTGAGGAATATGAAATGAAATGGAGTTATAGCCCCATGTACGGGAAAGAACTACGAACAGAATTACTAAAGAATACAAATGGTCAAATTGCGTACTGCCTAACGTATGGAAAACTCAGTCCCAATGGAAACGACCTTCCAGAGATGGGGCGCACAGATAATATTGTGTACCGAGTACTTCTAAATGGATACCCACAAAAGAGTCCAGAAGAACTGGGTGTTTCAAATTGGCAAGAGGCGCATTATGCGACACAGCTTAGTGTTTGGGCAGCGTTGGGTCAAATTGACATTAACGAAGTTCAGCATCGTAATGGAAATGTTGCAAAAGCTGTAAAAGTAATTATTGCTGGGGCAGATGCGAGTCAGGAAACTCAAGAACTGTACATGAATGTAACACCAACAGACAATCAAGAAGCAAAACTAAACGGTGGGTACTTTGAGACGACAACCTATCAAATAGAAAGTAATGCAAAGAACGGTGTATTTACAGTACAACTATCCAATGCACCAAATGGAACAAAAGTTGTTTCAACAAACGGAGAAGAGAAACAACAGTTCAACTTAGGAGAACAATTCCGTATCCTTGTACCGAAATCCTCTCCAAGTGGTACGTTTTCCTTGAAAGTATCCTCTAACCTTTCTAAATTGCATGCAGTAGCTTATAAAGGTACTGATAAGGTGCAAGATGCAACGGTCTTATTAGAAAGAAATGAGGGAAAAGTAAGTACGGATCTACAAGTATACTGGAAATCCCTTGGTGGATTGAAGGTTGTAAAAGTAGGTGAGAAAAAAGAAGTGTTACAAGGTGCTGTATTTGAAGTTTTCAACAGTGCAAACGAAAAGGTAGGCACAATTACTACCAATGAGGAGGGGACAGCGAGCCTTTCTGGTTTAGAAACTGGAAATTATACGTTAAAAGAAGTAAAAGCTCCTATTGGCTATATATTAAACGACAAACCTCAAATACTTGAGGTGAAAACTGGTGAAGTTGCAACTATCACAGTAGAAAATGCAAAAGTAAAAGGGAATATCGAGATTAAGAAATTGAGTGATAGTGGGAAAGTTCTTCCGGGCGTTGAGTTCACTGTGTATCAAGGGGAAAAAGAAATCACCAAGACGTCTACAAATGAGCAAGGAATTGCCCAAGTAAAAGATCTTCCTCACGGGGATTACTACTTTATTGAGACAAAAGGTGTGGAAGGACATATTGTAAACAAAACAAAGTATCCATTCCAAATTAAAGAACAAGGGAAGACACTTACTTTTACAGTGGAAAACAAAGAAGTAAAAGGAAATGTGCAACTTCTTAAAGTCGATGCAGAAAATCCTGATAAGAAATTAGAAGGAGCAACATTCGTCCTTCAAGATAGCAAAGGAAAGAAAATTAGCGAACACAAAACAGATAAAAACGGCATGATTGAAGTTACGAATGTACCGTTTGGGTCATATCAGTTTGTCGAAAAGCAAGCGCCAAAGGGATATGTTCTTTCGAAAGATTCAATTCCTTTTAACATCTCTGAAAATGATAAAACACTTACATTAACGGCTAAAAATAAGCAAATCACAGGTTCTCTTATCATTACAAAGGTGGACGTAGCTAATGGGAATAATAAACTCCCAGGAGCAGAGTTCATAATCTATGATGAGCAAGGAAAGGAAGTTGTGAAAGGTAAGACAAATGAAAAGGGAATTGCGACATTTGAAAAATTACCAGCTGGGAAGTACACATATCGTGAAACAATTGCGCCAGACGGATATGTAATTAACGAAGAAACATTCCGCTTCGAAATAAAAGAGGACGGCCAGATTATCAAACATACAGTAAAGGATGAAAAGAAACCGACACCAGAGACACCACATCAACCAGAACAACCTCAAAAACCGGAACAGCCAGAAATACCACAACCACATCAACCAGAACAACCAAAAGTAACGGAACAATCAGTTACACCACAACCAGAGACATCACATAAAATCATTACACAATCACAACAAGAACAAACACCAAAGAAAATAGAAAACAATCTTCCTACAACAGGCGGTAAAGCTGAAAATCCGTACATAAAATGGATTGGGCTTGCATGTATCGCACTTGGTGCAATTGGAACTGTATTTGCTGTAAGGAACCGCAAAAAAGCTCAATAATTCAAAGTAAGAAAGGAGAGGAAGACATGCTAGGAGTCATTCAAAGGTGCTCGGGGCTTCTACAGGCAATGAAGAGTTCGAATCAAGAGGAAAAGGGTGTAGATGTAATTAGAGCGCCCCAAGAGGCGTATCAAACAGTAATAGAGGGGGTAAGAAAAGCAGAACAGAGATTTATCTTCATTTTTGATCCAACGGGTCAATTTTACAAAGATACACATCAACAGAAATTAAAACAAGGCTATCGCATTGTAAAGTATGATTTGTTAAGCGAAACAGTTTCTTTAGATTATGAAGATCATCAAAAGGTTGTCACATATGTCAGCATAGATACAAGTAATAGCACCTATGAAGATCGAGGAGAAGCGTTATCTCATTTTCTTCATTTCCTAACAGAGAAGAAGAAGATCCGACCGATTCACCTGGTGTTTTATCAATTCAACCTTTACCCCATCCCTCATATGGAGCAGTTTTTAGAGAAGAGTGCTACTTATAATATTCGAACTTCTATCGTTGTAGAATCTCATTCCGTTTTACAGCGTATATACGGAAAACATGGAGCAAACCGAATTGCTACTTCATGTCAGACAACGGTTCTAGCATAGTCTTACCTTTCAAAACAAGGCTTTTATCAGAATTTTAGGGATTTCACAGCCATTCATGATATATAGATGGCTAGAAAACTATACAAGATGAAAGGGGGGATTTTAAGTCCTTCCCCTTTTTGAAGGAGGCGATACACATGGGAAAAGAGCAGAGACTTGCATTCTATGATATATCGTCGTCACGTGCACAAAGTGTCAAAACATTCGATGGCAAAGTGTATCAGTTAAAAGGAGCGGTAGCGGTAGAACATACAACAGGAAACATTGAAAGGGTTGCAGAGATCTATTATCGTGTCCGTTCAGTCATGGATGAAAAACAAAAAGTAATTGCCAAGAGAAGAAACCAGGATGATGAATTGACGACTGTGTGCCAACGACGGAAATAAGATGATTTTCGAGAAAAAACAAGCGGTTTTGGAGTGTGCTGAGATAGATTATCCAACGATAATGGAAAAACCAACAATTTCGCAACTATTTTTATAGACGTTCAAAACGAAAGTTTTTCCTAATCAATGCACAACAGTCCTTTGAAAACTTCACATGCGTGCCCCTTTTTAAAATGGTCACTTAAAAAGTTGGGTATACGATTATCGTTCGAGGAGTGGGTACGTAAAACTCGTCTATGGGTTCTGTTGTGAAAATTAAGAACCCATACTTGTGACCAAGATACAATATATCAATGATCTGTACGGAGTATTAGCCGTGAGGAATATCCCTTAATTGACATTCTGAAGAAGCGGTGAACATCAAAAACAGTAGATATATAAGGTTCTACGTACATGCCAAAACGTTGTGCAATATTGGGCTTATGAGGATCGGTCGGGGTGGACTCTTCTATGCATGCCAATATAGGGTTTACCATATCAGCCATAAATGGTAATTAATCAATATTTTCCCAATATTCTTGCTATAATAATAACCAGATGTGGAGAAACGATCTGAACTCTCAGTAGACTCCAAAATCGCTTGTTTAATACAAATAGGGAGGTCAAATTATGACTCGAAAATCAAAACTCATCGCCGTTATTGTTGCATTGGTTGCAATCTTAGGGATTGGTTCCACACTGGTATTCTCAAATAGCAAGAAAGGAGAACTTGAAGAATTAAGCCCTCAAGAGATGAAAAAATTTATGTCACAGGATGGAACTGGATTTGTAATGTATTCTTTCCGTAAAGAAGATCGAGAGGGTTATATGAATCAAGTTCAAAAAGCATTAAAGAATAATAATGTAGGTGGTAAGGAATTAGATAGTAATCACTCCACTTTTGATGGTGAGAAAAGTCAAGCAGATTATGGTTTAGAACAAAATGGAGAAACATTAGCTTATTATGAAAAAGGGAAGCTAAAAAAACAAATTGCATTAGATAAATACAAACCATCAGAGTTAGAAAAAGAATTAGATGTGTTTGTACGAAATATGAAGGAAATGTATATCGATAAATAAGTGGATAGAGAGGCGGTGTGAAAAATTGTCTAATCCAACTGTTACACAACGTGATTTAAAGAAGTCACGGGATTTGGTCGAAAAGTTGTTGAAAGTCAAAGGAGAAAGTTATCAAAATTGGCTCCATGCACAACATCAACAATACATTGAAGGAAATCAAGAATTAATCTTAGAAGCGCTCACTCTATTTGTAGAAGATGAGAAAGGAACAAGTAAACCAACTGAAGAATCGGTGATACCTTCTCAATCAAATGAAGCTGTATAACACAAATATAAGGAGAGTGTAGGTTATGTTTAAATTAAATCATTTGATTTTAGGTGCCGGAGACGGCATGTCTAGTTTGATTAGCACAGGTGAAGCAGTTTTAACCTGGGCACAACGTTTAGGCATCATTAGTGCTGCTATCGCATTTTGTATCGGTGGTTATTATCTTATTTGGGGTGGAGAACGAGGAAGACACCAAAGTAAAGGATGGTTCATTGGTTCAGCAGTAGGATTAATCATTGTAATGGGTGCAAAGGGATTGGCAGAAGGCATTAATAGTAATATCAAATTTGGATCCATTTTGTTCTTTTGGATGTGAAGATACAATGAAATTCGTTTTGACAAAGAAGCTATGCGACTGTATAGCTTCTTTTTATATGCCAATGTAGAGCGCTAGGAAGGGGAGGAGGACGCAATTTATGTTAGAAGTCATGTTTACCAAAAGCACAATACCAGAGATGAAAAGTTTTCAAAAGATGTCGTTGCAGGATGCATGTAAGATTTCTTATCAACTCGAAAAAGCCTTACAGGAACAAGAAAATATTGTCCATGTAGATTTTCATATTTTAGATCAAGACAATGAGTTGTATGCAGGGACATTGTCTCTAGGAGCTGGTTATGCTTCACATTTGTATGAACATGTAGAAAATAAACTGTCTGCCATGGAAATGGATGAGGAACAAGAGGAACAAAAAGAAGAGCTGTTAGAACTGATGAAACAAGATATTAAAGGGTTTTTGCAAGAGATTGCTCCACCTAAAGAGGTAAAAGAACCAGAAGAAAACAACAGAGCTAGAGAGAAACAACATGCTAATGAGGAGCTCTCCTTAGAAAAAGGTAACAAGAACAAAAAACATCTATTCCAAATTATCGGGGGAGCGGTTGGCGGGATTGTAGTAGGAGCTGTAAGTGTTTTTTCCTTATATACTGTCCTAACGAATTCAGTTGAAGCAAGAACCGATCAGCCGGATACGCATTTAGTGAAAGGACTTCAACAAGCTTCTATTCAGCAATATCCAAAGGCAATTCAAGAGTTTGAGAAATTGGACTATAAAGTACTAGATAAAGAGAGTCAAAAAGCAGTCTTATTCTCTTATTTATTAAGCGGAAAGGCAACTAAGGCCATACAGTATGAAGCGAAATTTGCAGAGAGTGTTGTAGCTTACTATATCGGAATCGACAATATAAAAAAAATAAATGAAATTGACGTTAAAAACGATGTGATTGATTTTGAAAAGGCGGCACTTAATAAGAAATATAAAGATGTGATTCGATTAAAAACAAAGGTCAATATGGATGGTAGACGTGAAAAGCTTGTAGCTGAAGCCTATGTAAATCAAAAACAATTTGATGATTGCTTTGCCTTTGCAAAAACACAAGGAAATAAAACTCTTATGAAAGAGATAAAAGAGTTACAAAAAAAGGATGTGGGGCAATCCACTCTTAGTGAAGAAGAAAAGAAAGCAAAAATCGAAAAAATTGATAAGGAATTAAGCGAAATCTAAAGGGGGAAGAAACGTTATGCCTTTAAACTATCATAAATTTTTTAAACAGATGGGAATTGTAGCTGTAGGTGGTTCGTTGTTACTAGGTAGCGCTGGTTGTAGTTGGTTTGGAAGTCAGGAAACAACAAAAAGTAAGCCAGCTATAACCAAAAAAGCTGATAAAAATAAACCAGAAGAAAAGAAAGAAGATATAAATAGAAAAGATTTTGAAACAATGACAGAAAATGCGATAAAAAGTCAGGATAAAGATGTTGCATATGTCCTAGATATTGATAAAAACAAAGTAAATTATAAAGATAAGGCAATTGTAAGTAATCTTCAAAATGGGGATGAAACAACTTCCCGTGCTCTAGCTTTATTTGACAGAGAAACTTCAGATGAAACCATTCATAATACAACGAAGGATAATGTGATTGCAGTTATTACAGATGGAAGTCCGCAAGTAACGGTTAAAGATGACCAATTTGCATTTGGTGATCAAAATACAGACTTATCACTAGCAAGCATTGTAGATGTGGCTCCAACGGAGAAACCACCAGTGGAACCACCAACGGATCCAGGAGATACAAAACCACCAGTAGAACCACCAACAGAGCCAGAGAAACCAAAACCACCAGTAGAACCACCAACAGAGCCAGAGAAACCAAAACCACCAGTAGAACCACCAACAGAGCCAGAGAAACCAAAACCACCAGTAGAACCACCAACGGATCCGGGAGATACGAAACCACCAGTAGAACCACCAACGGATCCGGGAGACACAAAGCCACCAGTGGAACCACCAACGGATCCGGGAGATACGAAACCACCAGTGGAACCACCAACGGATCCGGGAGATACGAAACCACCAGTGGAACCACCAACGGATCCGGGAGATACGAAACCACCAGTGGAACCACCAACGGATCCGGGAGATACGAAACCACCAGTAGAACCACCAACGGATCCAGGAGATACAAAACCACCGGTAGAACCACCAACGGATCCGGGAGATACGAAACCACCAGTAGAACCACCAACGGATCCGGGAGATACGAAACCACCAGTGGAACCGCCAACGGATCCGGGAGATACAAAGCCACCAGTGGAACCACCAACGGATCCGGGAGATACGAAACCACCAGTGGAACCACCAACGGATCCGGGAGATACGAAACCACCAGTGGAACCACCAACGGATCCGGGAGATACGAAACCACCAGTGGAACCACCAACGGATCC
>NZ_CP127374.1:0-78253 GCF_030285945.1 Bacillus arachidis
CGGAATTAATCCACCGATAAATTTTAAAACTGCCGTTGCGATTGCCATATGATTTCACCTCCTTTTGTTGTTGCTACGATGTGATTCATATTATAATAAGCGCTTATGTTTTATCAATACATCATTATATGCAATATTGCATATAATGATGTAGCAGGTTCCCTTTCTTTGTATTGTCATAAAGTGTACTTTTTGAAATAACATATAAATTTATAATGAATCAATCTTATTCCCCCTTTTCGGGGATTTAGGAAAGATTACCCTATTAGTACAAAAATCTGTATAAAAAAGCCCTGCATATAAGCAAGGCTTTTTCTATTTCCAAAATTGCCACCACTTTTTTTGTTGGGTGGCTGCAATCAATTTTTTAGTCTCCTGGTTTTCACGGATCATAGCCATTAGGTTTTGATCACGTTCATCAATTTTTTGAAAATCCTGTTGTTGTTTTTGCTGTTCAGTTAACCATTCCTTTAAATTTTCTTCATGTTTTTTAAGCAGTTCAGATACTCTTTCAGCAACAATTCTATCCAATTCCTGAATAGCTACAACTCCTTCTCCTACTTGGATCTGTTCAGGTTGTTGTTTAGTTATTTGGATAGGTTCAATGTCTATATATTCAGGTAATCCTTCTTTACTGAGGAGCTCAATAATTTGTTTTGTTCGGAGGTTTCTTTTACTTCTCATTTTAGCTATAAATTGAAAAACAGGTATACATTCTTGATGAATTAAATACTTGTTCTTTTCACCTTGTTGGAAATTTAAAAAACTACCGTAGGTTTGACAGTTTCGTTTTATAGTCATAGCTGATACTTTTATTTCCTTGGCTACTTCTTCAGCTGATAACCAGTCTTTTTGTTGCACTGTTCAGATCACCATCCTTCTAAACATCTATATATCTGAACAGAAAAACAAAGGTTTCCTTGTTTTTCTGTTTAGATGGATATTTAGATAATATACAAATAGTTTAACACCTGAACATCTAAACGCAATATATAAAAGAATTACTAGAAAGTAAAATATAAGGATAGTTCTTAAGTCATGCACAGAATGTTAGTATCATGGGGACTATGGGAATATCTAGCTTCTTATAATAGGACATTTGTTTTTTATTATAAATACGGTATGTAGAATTTTACATTTATTCTTATGAAAAATAAAATACCTACAGATTTAACCAAAATCACTTATAATGCTCTATCTTCTTCTTTATAATCACTTAGCTACATTGAATATAATTGCATTAATTTGCCCCCTATCTCATCATACAAACGAATCTGAGCACCCGCTTTTTTCCTAAACGCAAAATTTGAGTGATTATTTTATTCAACTTTAGATTTTGGCTCTCATCAAGCTATACAACAAAACACCATAGAAATGACAAAGATTCTAATCCGCTTATTCCACCTCCTAGAGAAGAATGGACGGAAATCTCATAGATATGAGAAAAAGACAGTCTTTGATATTATGGGCGTTGTCTATGAGTATAGTGGACTTGGAAAACAAAAGAAAGCAGCATAATTTTTAAAAATGATACCTATCTAGGTTTATTTGGTATGTTCATTTTTAAGGACACAAAATATTTTAAGTTTTTTTCGTTAATATGAACGAAAGTTCATTTTATTTTCCTTCTTACTTCTTCAACTAACGTGGCAGGATAGTGGAAGAATGTATGTTGACTCTAGTTAGAGATACTTGATAATATGGTGGCATGAAATTGTATATAAAAAAGGATGACTGTCATGAAAAAAGCAGTGAAAATAGCCTCCTAAGATAAAATTAAGTATATTAGGAGGCGTTAAATATGAAATTCAATATTATTAATCGTGACAATTGGTATCGAAAAGAATACTTTGAACACTATTTACAACAACAAACAACATTCAGTATAACGAATGAAATTAATATTACTATTCTTATGGAGAACTTAAAGAAAAAGAATTATAAGTTATATCCTGCGTTTATTTTTATGGTTACAAAAATAGTTAATTCCCACAGAGAATTTAGAACTAGTTTTAACTCAGAAGGTAATTTAGGTTATTGGACAGAGATTTGCCCTTCTTATACAATTTTTGATAAGAAGACGCACACATTTTCTGGCATCTGGTCACCAAATTTAGCTAATTTTTCTGAGTTTCATTCTCAATATGAAAAGGATGTAGAAAAATACAATGGTACGGGTAGTTTATTTCCAAAAATACCTATACCAGATAATAATATTCCGATATCTATGATTCCTTGGAGTTCTTTTACAGCATTTAATTTAAATATTAATAATGGTGGAGATTTTCTCTTACCAATAATAACTGGAGGGAAATATTCACAAGTAAATAATGAATTATTCCTACCTGTCTCTTTACAAATTCATCATGCTGTTTGTGATGGTTATCATGCAAGTGTTTTTATGAATGACTTACAAAGACTCGCTGATGAAAGTGCAGACTGGGTTTAACTGGCCATTGGAGGATAATACCAAGGGAACTGTGTGCAACAGTTCCTTTTTTATAGAAATACTAAAGTTTGTGAATAAATGCACTTAAACTAACGGGTGCGTTAGTTTAATAAGAAAGGACATAACATATTAGTCATATAAAATATATTATGTCCTTTAATTTATCTAACTTTTTTCAATTTAGGTCTTGATAATATAACAATGATTAAACTTTATTTCAAATCCACACCGTGCTATCAGAAATGACAAAAAACACTTATACATAAGCTTTCTTTATTCAGTTTATTCATTAACGTTCTTTATTAATAAAATCAAAAAGTGATTAATTGATTAATTGTTCCACGAACGGAAGTTTGTTTTAACTGTCTGTTTGGTTTCATATTCATTCGCCAACTGAATATAGACTTTGGACCAGGGATGTTTCTTTGTAGTGTTCTCATTTGATCTATATCATTCCCTTGTTTCATATGCACGCCCCTTTTTATATGCCATACATATTACTTCTTGTACTGTTTAAACGAATCATTTTTTCATTCATATGTTGAACAGAAATCTTATTTGGATGGCTCGTTTTATAATAGATACTTACTATAAATTATCTAAAAAATCCTTCTTATTTACTAATGAGGTATCGCCTAAAATTTAACGAAACTATACGCTAAGCAATTTCGACATAAAATAAGCCAAATTTCTTTCTTTAATAAAAATTCGGCTCATAGTTTTTACATATTAATTTATAATTTACTTTCCTCATATTCTTTCATTATTTTATAGAAAGTATTTTTCTTGAGTTCTAACATTTCCATAAACATAACAGCAGTAATTTCGCCACTCTTCCATTTTGAATGAGTTTCTTCTATTATATTTATTTGTTGTTTGCTTAAGGTCGAAAGGTTCACTTGAGGACGGCCTAAATGTTTTCCTTGAGATTTAGCTACTGCAATCCCTTCCGCTTGTCTCTGATGAATTTTTTTTCGTTCTTGATCTGCAACATAGGAAAGCAAAGATAAAAATTGATCTTCCATTAAACGTCCCATATCTCCCATCTCACGAAACTTTCGACTATCAAACAGTGTTTCATTTTCTAAAACAACAATATCAGCTTGTAATTCTCTGGTTATATATTTCCACTCTGAAATTACCTCATCATAGTTACGTCCCATGCGATCTAAAGCATCTATGTAAACAATATCACCTGTATTCAATATTTTTCGTAATAATTGATACTGAGGACGATCAAAGTGTCGTCCACTTGCTTTGTCGACAAAAATACGCCGAGCTTCCACTCCTCGTTCCATCATCTTATGTAATTGACGTTGTTCATTTTGATCTTTTGTACTTACACGTATATATCCATAAATATTTGCCACATTTGATACGCTCCTTACATTTGTTACCACAATTATACCATTTTGGTTTATAAAGGTGTTCATAAAAAATAAACGTTTATAAAATATTTTCAATCACCTTTATAAACTTGATGTTTCAATGTTTCATAGATATCCTTTAACTGTTTATAAAGGTATACGTTTATAAACGATTATAAAAACGCTTGGAGTATCAAAATTAACGTTTTTTATGTCGAAAATTGCTTAGCGTATATTTTTGTCAAAATGTGGGCGGTACGCCTTGTAGTGATTCCTACAAGTTCTTTTTGTTTTATAATTCTATTTATGAGAAAAATTTAAACGCCCAATAATATAGTAGAATATGCATCCATCTTATGTTTAAATGATTCTTCCCCACCTTCAAGGTATTGAACAATGTACTTCATTACTATCTTATCACTTGGATATCCTCTATTTTCAATCCATCCATGCTTGTTATCTGATTTTAGTACAATTACTTGTTCCGCATCAGCATTAGTTACAATTGTTGAGCTATGAGTGACTACAATAACTTGTCTTTCATTCTTTACCTGTCGCAAACTAGTTACTAAATTCTTATATATATATTGATTATCTAAATTATCTTCAGGCTGATCAATAATTAAAGGGCTGTTATCACCACAATATGTACCATAGTTCAATATAAATGTTAGTATTGCAACTACCTTTTGTCCTAAAGACAAGTATTCTATGTTTCTCATTATTACTTTTTCATGATTTATTGACTCTTTTGAGTTAATGTTAAAGAAAAGTGTGTAATCATCAATGATTGCAAAATATTTATTTAGTGCAGATAATAAGAGTTCTTTATCCTTAAGCAACTCATTTTTAATTTCCTTATAAACTGTAGTTAAATTGCGTTCGGTAATTACTTCAAAACTTTCATCAACATCATGCATAGAGCTACTAGCATTTTTTGTAAAGCTCAAGATTGAAACTGTTTTTTCTAGTTCCTTATATTTATCATTTGCTAATAAATTTAAAAACTCTAAGAATCCTATACGATCTACAATTTCATATAAATATCTTTCCACTTCTCCCCATGTTAAAAAGGTTTTAGCTAGATGTTTATTTTGATTGATACGAAGTAACAAATCTCCAAGAAAGTAATCTAACTGTTCTTGTTTAGGGGAAATGTCAATTTTTATTAAATCTTTATTTTCTTTATTAAATCCATCAATAACAGTTTTAACATGTTTTTTTTGTGAATCCAGACTTTTAATCAAATCATTCAAATTTTCTCTAAAATACTTTTTATATTTAATTTTATTCTCCTTTTCTAGTTGATTTAAAAACTCTTTAAATTCAAGTTTTATTCCATTGAAAACCGTCTCTCGTACAAAATCACCAATTTCCCCTTGATCTATTCGATGAATGATATTATTAATTGAGTACCCTTTTCTGTAAACTTTTTTTAAAATTTCACGTCGGTCTTGAATAGTAACTAAGGATGCAACAAATGTATCCTCTCTCTCCTTCTCGATTTCAAATAATTCCATCCAGTGGCTAGCAAGTTTTATTTTACCATCTTGAAACATATCAACTATAAAAGCCTTCTTATGAAAAACATGTTTACCAGTGTAACTTTCGCTACTATCTCGTTGAGGAAGGAAACGAATAATATATTCCTTTCCTTTCAAAGAAAACACAATATAAATTCTCTTGTGCTGTGAAAGAAATTCTAACTGAGCTCTATTGGTAGTTTCCAAGGTAAAAACCGTTTCGATTATATTTAATAAGGTGCTTTTTCCAGTACCTCTTCCACCTATGATACAGTTTAAATCTTTCGAAAAATCTAAGTTGAACATATTTTTATCAAACTGATCTTGTTTTTCTTGAGTTCCGCATAAGTAACCATCATCTCCAGGATCGATACATATTCCTTTTATATATTTATCTGTAAAATTTGGTTTGGTAGTAAAAACACAGAAACTATGGTTATTAATCGCTTGTTTTAATGCTCCAAAAGTAAAATTATTAAATTTAATCCAAGTATTGTTTATCCCTATACTATCTAAATCATGAGCATCACTTTCATGAAGAAAACAAAATTCTTTCTTTTTTACATATTTTCTAACTGAATTTAATACTTTCTCTTTAACACTTATGTTAGTTAAGCCTAACACTTTTAAGATATCTGATGAAAATAAACTTTTTTTGTAAATATTTGTTCCTATATATTCTGAGCTGTTTATATGAGCTATATAAGGTAACCCTCCAATATCTGCTATAGCCCGAATTATTGTTAGACTATGATCACAAGTTCCATCATTTTCTGTAATTACAAAACGTTCTAAAAAACCCATTACATTTTCATAATGTTCTTCATCAAATATACCAACTACATGATTTTTATCAGCACATGATATTTCTACTCCTAGGAATAGGTGTATGCTTTTTTGATTTAATACTTTCCCTTTTAGCCTCTCTATAAAGTATTTATTAAGAGCATATTGAAGTTTATAATAACCACTGATGGTATTGTGATCTGATATTACTACAACCTCAATTCTGTGTGAGTATAGTTGATGAGCAATTAACATATAAGCTATGTATTCTTTTAAGTTATCATAAGGTACTTTTTGATTAGACAAAGTATCAAGATACTCCTGTCCTTTATATTCACCATCATTAACGAGAGAAAGCATTTTCTGTTGCTGAATCTCGGTAAAATAACCATAATTTTTTGCTATATTAATAACATCTTGTTCTGTTAGTTGTTGAAACGACTTATCAGGAACTAGACGGTAATCATACGAAGCTGGGGTATGCAAATGAATTTCACATTTCTTCAAATCTCCGTATCTTTTCCGTGCATTTTCAATTTTCTCATATACCTCCAAGAGGTCATCTGTAATTACATTCATTCCACTCATCCTATCACTTTAATTTACTAAAACAGTTAGATATAAGTCATTAGCATAATTATATCACTGAAGATATATAATAAAAAAAATGTATTTACATTCACACTAGAGTACGTGAAAATTTAAAAATCTTTACTAAATGCTTAAATATCCTTTTATAGAGTTAATGAATTCTTCAAATCTTGAAAATTTTTTCTGATTACATAGATGTACATCCCTTAGACCATACTGTTAAATGTGAAAATAATAGAAATGTAATTGCGCCTTAAATATACAATAAAAAGGGAACACATATTATATAGCTAATATGTGTTCCCTTTTTAGTAATAGATGGAGAATATTAAGGATAAAGGTGTAACCTCACAGATTACCTTAGTTTAATCCCAATAATATTTGATGTGCAATGTAGTGCTTTTTTTATTGTATCTTCACCCAATACTTTTTCTTCTTCACTATAATAATCAGCAATTTCTTTTATGGTCCACCCCTGAATTTGAAAACGTACAAGCCATTCAAAATGTTCTTTATTTCTTTTTTCTTTCCCTTCTACATATCCTAATTTTTTCATATAATTTTCTGTACGATTCTTATATAAATCTTTATATTGTTTAAAAGCAATATCTAATTTTTTCTCAAATTCATTCCATGTTTGATCTCTAGGATCCCATGCATACCCAAATGTATACCCTTGTATATTTTCTTTTCTTCCATTAAAGGCCTCAGATAAATCAAATTCATAGTTGGTATAAATGTTCTCATAGCTATGTGCTTCAATGGGAAGTCCTGTAATGTTATACGGATTCATATTTTCAGAGTTTGGAGTAAAAACAAAAGGAAATTCATCTCCAGTGAAAACTTTGTCTTTGATTTTATTTTCGTCTAACTCTTCTTCGTCCTCTATATAAATTGAGTCAGTTATAGACCAATTAATAATATACTGTGGTAGCTCTCTACCCATTTGGCTATAGAATTTCTTTTTTTTCTCTATTTCTGCAGGATGATTTCGTTTGCTAGGTATAGCCCAAAGTCCAATTTCTAAAAACGTTTTCTTATTTAATGAATTATCCACTAAATTATATTTTTGAGCCCATTCAATAATTGCATCTCTTAATTCTAGAAGATGAGAATTACATTGAGTATTTGCTTTTTCAAGCACTGCCCAATCACTCATATCTACAATACTACCGTTAGAATCATCTAATGCTTTATGTAATCGCTCCGCTGTCGTATAAATTGGTACAATCTTATTTAAATCTTCCACAAATTGAGGATCAAGTGCTTCTATAACACGTAAAAAATAAGTAATTGCCTGATACTGGTAATAATTTGTGAATACAGGGATATTATCTATTTTATCTCTTTCCGGATGAAAATATATTTTCTTCATGAAATCACCTCAACTTTTATTTAATGCTATTGTCTCACCTTTATTTTTACTTTAATAGGAAATACAAAAACCTTTTCTAATTCTTTTTCACACAGCACTCTAAATTGGCATTATATCCCACAATTAAGTTTTTAAAGTACATTGTAAGAATTTGCAGAGTACCAAAAGGTACACCTTATGATGTACCTTTTTTTCAACGGAATGATTGTAAATTTTAACAATCACCACAACATCTTATTCATAACTTAAAAGTTTTGACACTATTTTCGAAGTACTGTAATATCAGTACATAGAGAGGTGTCATAACTTAGTGTCTAAAGTTAACTGTAAAAAGGAGCAATTTTTATGAAATATGGCTACGCACGAGTCAGTACATTACATCAAGATCTTGAGTCCCAAATTCAAACATTACAAAAAGAAGGTTGCGAAAAAATTTATTCCGAAAAATTCACTGGAACAAAAGCGAATCGTCCAAAGTTCCAGGAGCTATTGTCTTTGTTAGAAACAGGGGATACACTTGTCGTTACAAAATTAGATCGTTTTGCCCGTTCCACAGTTGATGCGATACAAACTGTCAAAACATTATTTGAAAAGGGTGTAAAGGTCCATATACTTAATATGGGTTTAGTTGAGGATACGCCAACAGGTAGACTGGTATTTAATGTAATGAGCGCATTCGCTGAATTTGAAAGAGACATGATTGTAGAACGTACACAAGAGGGAAAAGCAATTGCAAAGTTACGTGAAGATTTTAGAGAAGGCCGACCAAAAAAATTTAACAACAAACAAATTGAACACGCACTATCATTATTAAAAAATCAATCATATAAGCAAGTTGAAGAAATGACAGGCATTAGTAAGAGTACATTAATTCGAGCGAAGAAAAAAGCGCAAGTCAGAAATGAAGTGGAGCCAAGAGAAATTTTAGAACAATAAAAAAGCTATCTACAATAAGATAGCTTTTGATTAAATAACTATATAGAATGCCTGGATGGTTACATAATATCCAGGGTTAACCCTTGCGTGAGTGGATATATCCCTCCGCCTTAGGACGCTGAATCGCCCTAGCCTCTTGTAGCAAAAACTACAATGGCTGTTTTAATTCACCTTAAATAATCCATATAAAATAAACTAGATCAAATTCATATACACTAAAAGATACGGATTCACATTCTATATGGTTCATTCAAAACCCTTCTATCCAATTCTTTACGCAACTTCCGCATAATATTCACATTCTACATAGTTCATTCAAAACTATGGATGTACTCATTAATGAAGTTTTAGCTAGGTAATTCACATTCTACATAGTTCATTCAAAACCCATATACATGTTGTCAAAAAACACGATTGTAGCACTTATTATCTAATTCATGTTCCAAAGGTTTTTTTCCTTTTTTTGCAAAAAACCTTCAATAAAGTTTTTCATTCATACGGTAAAATGCTCATGAACCATTTGATATCAATACTTTGCATTATCATCTTCTATTCAGTGATACGCTGAAATTTTAAAAAGCTGTATTGTTATTAATTTTTATTTTGTATGAATATTTGTTTCAAAAATGAAGAGCTGAATATAAGAAAAAACAGACAGGGGAAAATGAGGTACTTCACGAATTATGATGAACAAGTCCTTTTAAGATATATGCAATACAAGCTTTCTAGTCAAGGAGTGATAAAACATGATTATCGCTAGGAAAATTAAGCTTATTATTATTGGTGAAGATCGAGATACCCAGTATAAATTTATTCGTGAAGAACGTTATAAACAAAATAAAGCTTTAAATGTAGCAATGAATCATTTGTACTTTCTTCATGTTGCAAAAGAGAAAATTCGATTGTTAGATATGAAATTTTTACAGAATGAAAAGAAACTACAAGAAGGCATTAATAAGCTTTATGCTGAAAAGAAGGTTATAAAAGATGAGAAAAAAAGAAATGAACTAGAAAAGAAAATACAGAAACAAACAAATGAATTAAAGAAGTTGCGAAGTAAAG
The DNA here is from genome assembly GCF_030285945.1 of Bacillus arachidis. Taxonomy (NCBI): domain Bacteria; kingdom Bacillati; phylum Bacillota; class Bacilli; order Caryophanales; family Bacillaceae; genus Bacillus; species Bacillus arachidis. Next base: position 10,090 of record NZ_CP127374.1, read on the forward strand.
GTAATAAAGAAGCGGATAAGATTTTACAAGAAGCGATTAAAATTAATCTTTCTAGTACAACACGTGAAGTAATCAGTAAACAGTTTGATTTGATAAGTGATACAAAGGATCGGATTACACAAAAAGTATACCAAGACTTTAAATCTGATTTGAAAAACGGTTTATTGAGCGGTGAACGTGTATTACGTACATATAAAAAGAATAATCCATTGTTAATAAGAGGACGTGCATTGAATTTTTATCGTGAAGGAAAAGATGTAATGATTAAGTGGTTTGGAGGTATTATTTTCAAATGTATGCTTGGGCAACATAAAAATAATGCTCAAGAGTTAAAAGCGACTTTAAATAAAGTGTTAGAAGGATCTTATAAGGTATGTGATAGCAGTATTTCAGTAGGAAAGGAACTAATTCTTAACTTATCCTTAGATATAGGAGAAATTGATACAAATGTATCCTGCAAAAAGGGACGTGTTCTAGGTGTTGATTTAGGTATGAAGCTCCCAGCATATATGTCTATAAATGACAAACCGTATATTCGGAAATCATTAGGAAGTTTAGATGATTTTTTAAAAATCCGTGTACAAATGCAAAAAAGAAGAAGAACTTTACACAAGGCATTAGTGAATGTAAAAGGTGGAAAAGGTAGAGAGAAAAAATTACAAGCATTAGATCGCTTAAAAGTAAAAGAGAAGAACTTTGCAACAACTTACAATCATTTTTTGAGTTATAACATTGTTAAGTTTGCAAAAGACAACCTTGCTGAACAAATTAATATGGAATTTCTTGCACTAGCAGGTGAAGATAAAGATATAATTTTAAGAAATTGGTCTTATTATCAGTTGCAACAATTTGTAGAGTATAAAGCTAAGCGAGAAGGAATCGATGTGAAGTATGTAGATCCATATCGTACAAGTCAAATGTGCTCAAAATGTAGGAATTATGAACCAGGACAAAGGGAATCGCAGGAAAAGTTTATTTGTAAATCATGTCATTTGGAAATCAATGCAGACTATAATGCATCACAAAATATTGCTCATAGTAAAAAATATATTACAAATAAAAATCAAAGTGAGTATTTTAAAAAATTGCAGCATACCACCGAATAGAGGATATTAATGCAAAGTATTGATATCAATGGGATTGTAGGTATTTTATGAGAGAAGTAAAAAGTCTTATTACAGGTTTACTGCAAAACAGGAAATTTACCTTTGGATCATGAAGTATATAAATAGTGCTATAATCATGTTCTTTGAAAACATGTAAATGGGGTTTTAAATGAACTATATAGAATGTGAATATATCGTTGATTTGTTTGTTAATACTTACAACACTTGGTTTTAAATGAACTATATAGAATATGAACAAAAACGAATTATTCTGTTATATATTTTGTTTCCAGTTATATATGAACTATTTGGAATTTGAATTTGTGTTCAATGAGATTAAGCATCAAGTTTAAATTATTTATAAGAAACATTAAAAAGCCTGTTATAACCAGGCTAGGGCGATTCAGCGTCCTAAGGCGGAGGGATTTTCCCACTCACGCAAGGGTTAACCCTGGATATTATGTAACCATCCAGGCATTCTATATAGTTATGAAATTAAAAACTATCTTATTTATAGATAGCTTTTTTATCAGTTCAAAATTAAGCCTGCATATAAGGAAACAAAAAGACTCTCATCTACTTACGAGAGTCTTGATATTCTTCTATTTGTTCTCGTGTCCAAACTGGACCACTTGAAATTTCTTGTATAGGTTTTGGAAATACCCCTCGTCTTCGATAGGTGGATATTTTACGCTTATCCCAACCTAAAATATCTGCAACATCAGATAGACCAACAAGGGGCGGAATTACTTTCCCATAATCACGAAAGGAGTTGTATCTGTTAAATCACTTTCGTTTGCATAAATGCAAATTGAATGAGTGTGTACGGATTCCGGCTTTTTGGCGTGGTTAGAGTACATCCATTCTAACTGTAACTCAACGCCACCTTTACCACCTAGCAACCCCTTATTGTAACAAGGCTTTACAGTCATAGGGAATCGGAATGGCACATGATGGTAAGTACATTTTGTAATTAAAGAATAAAAATTTCTTTTTACTGCATCAAGCAAGTTTTCTCCCTCGATTGTAAATTTGTTTGCAATTGATGGTGAACCAGCGATCTGAACTGTAAATTCCATTCTTATCATCCTTTCCGACTGCTTGCCATATGGTCAAGTCTTATGTGGTTATTCATTGTATGATAAAGTCAACATTTTGAGTGAAGAATTTAAATCGATCTTTTTTATAAAACTACACAAAAAGGATTATTTTGTTTGGAAATAGTATGAAAGCATAATTTAGAAAAGGAGGAATTCCAATGAAATACATAAATCATAAATACGCGGATGGAAATACCGGACACCATACCAATGAACAAGGTGGTTTGAAATGGTCACAACATGGGAATGGTGGCGGTCATCCTATTAGTGAGCCAGGTGGACATTAAAAACAACTAATTAAAACATAAAATTAACTCCTCATTATTTTAAGATGTAAACCTAAAAGATGAGGAGTTGACTTATATACAGACCAAAACATACGCATGATCATAATATTCTTTAGAGATTCCCAAAGGTTCCACGCATATTAATTAAATTCACTAAAAACAAAATTATAAAATGCATCTGTAATACTTTCAGCATCTTGATCTGAAACATGTTTTGATAATGTCTGGATTAACAAAGGTCTTTCTTCTTTAAAATCCATTGCATAATCTATTAAAAAACTCCAATTCCAGGATGGAATAGCAATCAAGCAACTATGCTTCATTTCGTGTTCACAAAAATAAACCGTTGGTGATCCATAGCTTTTTAGAGCCTCAAATTCCACACATTTCATCTTTCCATCTCCTTTCTTACAATTTTTATAAAGCCTTTTATTTTTGAGTATTGAAATGTCTCTTATACTTTTTTTGAGTCTCATTGGTAATTTTCATACTGACTAAAATCGCCAATGCAAAGTACATAGTAAATTTACCTATCACTGCAACGATTGCACCACTAATAAGAAGTATCACAAAAGTAAGAAAAGATATGGTGAAAATAAGTTCGTCATTTTTTCTTTCACACATCCTAGTCTCCTCCTTTAATTCCTATAATGTGAATTTATAATTCGTATTTTCATGTCCTTTACCCTAATCCTCTTTTTTAAAATTTCTCTTTTTAATCTCACGATATAATGCTGAACGACTTACCTGTGTTATATTGCATATTTTTCTTATCGTATGATTTCCTTCTTCATATAGCTTAATTGCATAATCCATTCCCTCATGTTTTCTTCCATACTTACGAGGGCGTCCTAACTGAACCCCTTTTTTCTTTGCAATATCTAAACCAGCTCTTTGTTTTTCTTTTAGTAACTCCCGTTCCCATTCAGCAACAGCCCCAATGATATGAAAGAGCATTTTACCAGTTGCTGTTCTGGTATCAAAGTTATAATCTAGGCTAACTATATGAACATTTCTTTTTTCCAGGTTTTCAACCAGCTCCAACATATGTTTCAAACTTCTAGCTAGACGATCCATTCGGGCTACAACAACTGTATCTCCTTCTTGAAGATCATGGAGTAAACTTTCTAACTCTGGTCGCTTTTCAGACACACCACTTACCTTTTCTTGATAAATTACATCTACTCCGAATTTTTCTAATGCTTCAATTTGTGTATCTAAATTTTGATCGTTACTACTTACTCTGGCGTATCCACGAATCAAATTTCCACCCCACTTTTGGAATAAGTTTTTGAGACATCTTAAACATAGAATACCACGTTCAAAATAGTTGGTAAATACTAGGATTCCAAAAACTTTACTTTTTGGGACATTTATAAATGAAATAATTACACAATATTAGATTCGTTTTACTTTTTATGGATTTTAGTTATATAATTTTTTTAGTTTAAGTATTTCACAAGGGGTGTTTCAATTGGCGGATGAAATTATTCAAAGAAAAGACATAACTGCAACAGTAGGGGATTTTTCAAGTGGTTTAACGGATTATTTAGTACATTTAGGTTTACCATGTGAAAGTATTTTAGTTGATCCTGATGAGCGTACAGTTGTTATTAATAATCTCCCTAATATTGTTACAAGGTTGAATGATCAACAAAAAACTGAAGCTATGTACATTTCTAAATTTATAGCAGCATGTGGTGCAGGGTTATTTGATGCTGCTATAAATTTTTTATGGAATGAAACTGTAGTAAATTTAAGAAACAAGGTAATTCGATTTGATATGGATTATTTTTTAAGTACAGTAGTTACTGATCCTAAAAGACGTAAGAATTTTAAAACTGAGGAAGACTTAGTGAAATTAGATGATTGGGAATTAGTAAAAGGATGTAAAGATACGGGAATTATCACTCAAATTGGTTTTAAACATCTTGATTATATTAGAGATATGAGAAATCATGCGAGTGCAGCACATCCTAATCATAATGATCTTGACGGTTTACAAATATCAAGCTATTTACAGACTTGTATTAAAGAGGTTTTAGCGAAAGAACCAGAAGGTCCAGTTTTAGAAATTAAAAGATTATTACATAATATAAGAACAGAGGTTTTAAATGAGACAGATGTTCCTCCTATATTATCTAATATTACAAAGCTACCAGTAGATTTAGTTGACTCACTTGTAAGAGCAATTTTTGGAATGTATTTAGATTCGGAAATTGAAGTGACAGTAAGAAATAATATAAAATTATTAGTACATTGTATTTGGAATAATTCTTCTAAACAGGCCAAACAAGATATAGGATTGAAATACGCTGTTTTTTCAGTAAATGCAGATTTAGAAAGAAAAAAATTATCTCATGAATTTTTATCATTAGTAGATGGTTTATCTTATTTGTCTGAGGATCAGATAGCTGTTGAGATTGATAGTTTATTAGATTCTTTACATACTGCACATTATGGTTGGGATAACTTTTACAATGAACCTAAGCATATTAGAATGATTTCAAAGTATGTTCCTCAATCTGGTGATATTCCTATTTCAGTTTTAGATAAATATGTTAAAACTATAATTACTTGTAGATTAGGAAATAGTTATGGGGTTTCTAGAGATGCTGTAGGGTATTATGATGAACTTATACAAAAATTCCAGGAGGAACACTTTAAAGTTTTTGTTGGGTTGCTTCAAGATACTGATATTATTTCTAAATTAGAAATTACTTCATGTGCTAATTTGTATAAAAAATTGGCTGGAGATTTTTCTATGAAACCTATACAGAATAAGGAATTAAAAAAATTCTTAGAACGATTATCAAGTGCTACTGTAAAATTGCTACCTAAAATTCATCGTGATGAAAGATTTCCAAAAATTATTAATGCTATTAATCAATAATAAAAATCATTAAATGTTATATGTTATTTCTATAAAAAGTAAAAGTAAGTTTACCTCTTTTTATAATTTGTAAAACACACTGTTAAATGTCTAAATAATAACCCATTGATATCGTGCATACGTACCGATATCAATGGGTTTTATGAGTTTAACATTTTGTATCTTTTGTAAAACTAATTTTCAATTTTTAATTTCTTTTGCTTCAAGAAAATGAAAAGTTGGAATACTTAATTCTTGACTTAATTTTTCTTGATATTCATCTACCTTTATAACTTTTAATACACCATTTTCTTCTTGATACTGTACTAAATATGGTTTATCTGAATCTTCATCTTTAGAAACTATATGATACAATACATTATTTTTTTTAATTGTCATCGCTTGTGTTGTCGCAATTTTCCCTGTTTGAAAAGGGTAAGATTTAAATTTGTTTTCAGTATTCGCTTGATCTAATGACCTTTTCTCATTATCAGTCATAATAGTATATACATAATTACCATCTTTTTCAGACAACATAGCGTAATCTTGACTCACTACACTACCATATATCGGATCTTGAGTAACTTTTTGCACTGTCTCTTGAAGAGCATTAATGTAAAAATATAAAATGACCATTCCAACAACCATACCAATAAGAACTACAGTTAAAACGATTTTTTTAATTGATTGCATCATAGATTGTAAAATCCCTCCTATATCTTTCTGAAAAATTAGACTTATACAATTATTTCCTGTGTTTTATATTACCATAAATAGTTCAAGATAAGGTGCTTTTACCCATATCAAGTTTATATCTCTTCGAACACTAATTATACTCCTGGTGGCGGCGGCCACTAAAAAATAACACCTACAGTATTTGTAGGTGTTATTTTTAATCATTTATGCTTGTAAAATGTTTCGTATTTCTTCTATATCTAAACTTGTAAACTTTGCAATATCTTCTATTGGCATTCCGTTTTTGTGCATACCACGAATAAGCTGTATTTTCCCTTTTTCAATGCCCTTCTCAATCCCTTTTTGTTCTGCATAAGCAAACTTCGCGGCTTCATCCATCAACGCTTTCTCCCTTGCTTCATACGCTTGTCGGAAAGAAGAATCTTGACTCATACGTTCCCATTTATTCATGGCCTTTTGTAAAATCGGGTCTTGGTTCATCGCAATCTCCTCCAATGTTTGGGTTAATTGTTCATCTTCATTTGCTGGAAGTAATAATAACCAACGAACAAATGAATCTTCCCAGGGATTTACTTGTTCATTCCGCCACTGTTGCATGAGTTTTGGAATCTCCACAATATGAACTTCAATATCATCACTTAACTTCTTTTGTTGTTGCTGATTCCATAAGATTCCTGTTGTATGAAATGCTTCATATTCTGGAAACATCACAAAGTTTAATAAATTAATCGTAATGGTTTTGTGAAGAGAACTATATGGCATTCCCTTTTGTAGTTGGGATGTATATAGCCTTCCCCAGTAATACAAACTTCTCTTAATCATGTCATGATTGTTATTCAGCTGTATTTCTACATTTACCTTTGTTCCTGTATCTAATGTAGCGGAAATATCTAAAATCGATAATTTATCCTCTTCATGTTCGCGGTGTAAGTGTGGATCTTCTAGTTGTAACGAAACAATGGGTGATTCTAAAGAATCTTGTAACATCGCATTTAAAAAAGCAATGAGAATATCTTCATTTCCACTTGTGCCAAATAATTGTTTAAAAGCAAAATCAATGCGTAAATTCACTAATTGTTGGTTGGACATGGGTTTTCCTCTCCCCATCTCATATGATGTTTTTCTTTCATTGTACATAAAAAAGTGATACACATGCAAATAAGCCCTTATGTCAACATACATGAGAGAATAATAAGGTTGCTATCCATTTCATTCAAAATTCTATCCAATGAACCTATTAATGCACCCTTTTACCCAATTTATTATCCAAATTAGGAATTTCATGCACCATTTTTTCGGAATTACTCTCCAGCTTCCACATAATTATAGCCACATAGACTTAAGCACATATACCTAGATATATGTACTTAAGTCTATGTTAGGGTGCATAACTTAGGTACATATCTCTCTCCTAACATAAAATGTTATAAATTCAACATTAATTGACATTTCAGAGACCCAAAAAACTGATTACAGTACGGCTCTCAAAACGGCAACTCAATACCCCTTGAAATAGACAATTTTGTTTAGAAACATGTTCATATTCCCCAAAAATTTTTTGTACAAAAACTAGGTATAATTTTAGCATTTTCACTATTGCACAACACCTAAATTACCACTCAAAAGTTTACATCTATATGGAAACTTTTAAAGAAAAAAACATGCCGATTTTCGGATAAGAAGTACAAAATTCTCATGTCTTTTATCATGTAATTAATACTAAAAGATTTTCATTCATCATATGAAGTAATTATGAAAAAAGGCCCCTTCTTTCTATCTAGGAACCTTTTACATTGAGTAGAGTTTTTACCTATATTCTTCTATTTCACAAGATATTGCTGTAATTCTTTTATTAAAAGTTCAGCACCTTCTGGACTAAGAACAATCTTTCCATTCGCTAGGGAAAAGTTTCTTTTTGAAACATCTCCTGTTATTATGCAAGCTTGGTGAGATTGATATTTTTGCAAAACAATCTTATCATCTTCTACAAAGATTTCCATTGGATCTTTTTCTATAATTCCTAATGTTTTTCGAAGCTCCATAGGAATAACAATACGCCCCAATTGATCTAATTTCCTAGTAACTCCTGTTGATTTCATGAAATCCCACCTTTTATTAATCTAGTCTTCTCCTATTTATTGTAACGGAAAATCACCGGTCGGAATAGTGTGATATACTCAATGAAATATAATTGTCACACATAAGAAAAAGCCCTGCTGTATAAGCAAGACTTTTTCAAACAACCGTATATCTGCTATCTTCTGAAACACATATCAATAAGTGAGAGGGCTTCTATCCTCATTCTCATGTCGATAATCACACTTCTTACAAAAAAGAATCCAATTTGGATATTCATCATACATCGGAATCATTTCAATTTCTTTTTCTTCTGAACATCTTGGACATACCATATTCGTTTCCTCCTTTTAGCAATATTATTTTTTCACTTTTGTACGACTGTATATCGAATTTCCTCCGAAATATATAAACTTGTATTATCAATTTTTATCCAACACTTTCCTAGTCTTCGTTTTATTTCTGATTGCAATTTCTCGTTTGCTTCCTCTAAAGAACGTGCTGGAATGATTGCGGATTGTAAACCTCTTTCCTTGCCACCATACATCACTGAAAAATCAATTTCATACCGATGTATCATGGTTCCCTCACTTCCTTTCTTTTGGAATCACTTTGTCCACTCGAGCGAAAGATAAATACCCATACATAATCAAATATATGCAATATCTTCTAAAAAATTGTCCATCTCCCTCTTATTTCTTCAAAAACTCATATGAAGCTCCTAATAAACTGAATAAGAAACAAAATCTCATTTGACATCAAATGTATTAGGATAATCCATAAAGTTCATTACAAGCGAATCTGAAAAGTCATTTTCTTTGAAAAGGAAACTTTCTTTGTCTGTAATCATACAAAAACTGTTTTCCAACACATGCAATGGAAAATCCAGCTGTAAAAGACGCTGCACTGATTCTTACTAGGCGCTGCCAATGATTTTCTTGCAAATAGTGATCTGCAAGATACATACAAATGACAGTCCAAAGAATGATTACAAAACCATATTCATCATATTTTCCTCGTTCTAATTTTGTTTGTTGAAATGGGTATACCTGGGTACATAAAAAGGCTATTAGTAACACCAATAGCCCAATTTCTATAGAAATCATTTCGCATCTCCACCTTTTATCTATTCATGATTTCATACTGTTGTAATAAATCCTTTATAACCATGCAATACCTGCTAAAATGGAGGATGTTTTGCGTGGCGATCTTTTTAAGATCTATATTCGTTACAAAATCTTGTAATATTCTTAACTCAAAAACTAAGAACTTTTCATTCTGTTGTTGAATAGAATGAGGGACATTGTGGATTGCATCTGTAATTTCTTGTATGCATTTCGCACCGTATTTATCTTCTTTTGAAAAGAAATCATTTTGATTCTGTTCATCAATTGGAAACAATGATACATTTCGAATAAAAACAAATGTTTCATGCAACACTTCATAAGAGATATCATATATTGATTTTTGCTTCATTCAAATTCCCCCATATTCTCTTTTTCTTATTCCGAGACAGAATGCATCAAGGTCCTTCCATTCCAGAATGAATTTGAAATTCATAATTCTCAACAAACCATTTTTCACCATCTAATACTAAATTTAATTTCATCGAATGTTTTTCTTGTTGCTCTGTTCCATCTACTGTCACAATATAATCATACTTGACCGTTACATCTGCCTTGTTCTCTGCGGTCTTGATATAATACATATCTGTAATCTTAGCTTTCGATTGAATATGCATAGAAGAATCATTCGTATGCCCATGTGTATCTTCTGTTGGCGCCTCAAACAATTTCTGCTTTGCTTCACCAGTTACCATTCCTTTGATTTCTTCTATGCCTGGCTTTTCCTTTTCTTTGCTATCATGTTGTATGAGGAGCTCAACAAACCGTTTCGCAACTTCTTGCCCTTTATCCTGTGTGTTTTCTTTTAAAACTGTAATGCGTTTTTCTAGCGTCTTATTCTCGGCTTTCAGCTCTTTTACTTGTTCTGTCCATTTCTTCTCTGTTCGCTCCACTTTCTTTTCTAACGTATGATTCTCTCTCCATAACCATACACTCGCTATACCCAATACAATGATGATGAAAACTGTTATCCCTTGCTTCACTTTCATGCCCCCTTTTTCTTTTGTTATTGTGGTAAGAATGGTCCTGGGTCTACTTGCCCAAATTTGAAAGATGTTTTAATTTCAAAGTGAAGATGTGGCCCTGTTACCTGGCCCGTTTTTCCGCAAACACCTACTTGCTGGCCGACACCAATGTTTTGTCCTTCTTGAACAGTAATAGATGACATATGACCATATAAACTCCAATATCCATTTTGATGATTAATAACTACTAGGTTGCCATACCCCCCGAACCCACTGCCAGATTCGCCAAACCTCGCTAATTCCACAACGCCATTTTTCGACGCGGCAATTGCGGTGACGCCGTCTTGGCAAGCGTAATCAATTCCTTTGTGAATCGTGCCCCAACGTGGACCATAAGGGCTCGTAATGATTGTGTTTGGAATAGGACGAACAAAGCCTTGTGAACTTGCCCCTCCTGTATCTACGACACCACCTGGTTTCCCTGCTTCGCAATTAAAAGTAAGTCCTCCCATTTCTGAAGCAAACTTCTTCACTAATGTTGGCCACAAACCGTTCGTACCAAATGGATCATTTGCTGCGCCAGGTGGCGCATACTTTGCACCAATGGCATCAATCGTTGTAATCCCCATTCCGATATAGTTTTTATATAAGTTTTTAGCCATAGCGTTAATGCCTTCGTCAAGTGTTGGAAACTTCATAAATCCCTTCATTTGAGCACTGCCAGGATCCATGAGCCCCCCTGGATTGTTATAGTTCTTCACCGCATTGGAAGTACCATTCCCCGTTTCTAACTTCGCAATCGCGGCCAATAAAATTGGATCAATTTGATTTTGCGTTCCCGCATTTAAAAAAGCCTGTGCTTTCCCTGTGAATACACCGCCCAGATGTGGTTGCAATTCCTCTGGTGTCACTGTCTTCCCGCCTGGGCGACACACTGTCATGCCATTGCTCTGTACAGTAGGCGGTGCCTCTTCTGGCTTCCCTATGTCTTGCCCAAGTATGATAAATAGAAGAAATCCCAAAAACACTAGTACTCCCACGATTAAAGTCGAACTACTAAAAAAAAGAGCTAGTAACCAAGATTTCTTTTTCTTTTTTTTCTTATAACTTTGGACTATCTCCTCTTGGATCATTTTGTCTACGGTTTCTTTAAGCTGTTCTTTCATATCAACCCTCCCCCTTTGTCGCTATGAAAATATTATGAGTTGGAATATCTTCTATATATCACCATGTACACAATAGCTAAAATGACGGGAATCGATGTAAATATGGGAAATCCGATTGTTAAAAAAGTAGATTGTTGTGATTGTACGAAGCCTAGAAGTCCAAAATGTCCGGTTCCTACAAACCAAACAAATAATACAAGTTGAGGAATTCGTGTTATGAAAGAACGTGTTGTTTTTTGTATGACCTGGATCAGAATTAAAATCAACATGTACCATATCAGCAATATGGAAACAACCCAAAACATCGTATTCGCTTGCCATTCCTGTTGTAAAAAGAGTATGATCAGATTCATCCAACCTAAAAAACCAATACAAAGAAATAAACCAACACTCATCACCTTTACCATTGTTAATACTTTGTGTTCCATCGTGTATGACACTCCTTTGCTTCTATACTTGTAACCTGGTATTTCTTATAAGGAAGTAAAGCCCTATGACACTAGGACTTTACTCATCTTTAGGTGATTGTAAGCTATCTAAATTCTTGAAATCTTGTGAAGGAGGATTCCAGTTTTCACTTCCGGCCGCTAAAGAATCCCATTGTAAATTTGGTGTATCTGGTAGTTCCATATCCCATTCTGAAGCAGGTTTATCCTTTACTTGTGCCAAAACTGAAACGGATTGAGTTGGAATAGAAAAACTAGATTCGTTTGTTGCTTGCATTTGTTTAGTTGACTCGACATCTATATCAGTATCTTGTGGGAGAATGCGCCCTGTTTCGTCTACTTTGGCAGGAATCGCTGATGGAATTGTGTCACTTACTAACGATGAATTCGTGTTTTCTGTACGTGGGACAATGACACCATCTTCTGTCACATCTGCACGAATCGTTCCTGGAATTACATCTGTCGGGATCTCTTCCGTTTGCATTTCTTGTGTTGGAATGTTTGTTGGGATTTCCTCTGTTGTAATGTCTTGTGGTAGTGCATCTGTTGGGATTTCTTGTACTAGAATATTTGTAGGGATTTCTTCTGTTGCCATATCTTGTGGCAATACATCTGTTGGGGTTTCTTCCATTGGAAGTTCTTGATCTGTTACCACTTCTTGCGTATCAAATTCATTTGTAGGATGGTCCACAATTTCAATTGTATCTAGTCCATCATGTGGTATATCTTGCGCGTCATCTTCTAGTGTAGGCAACTCTCCATCTATTGCCTCCTCTTCTTTTAGAGATGCAAGTTCTTGATCTGATACCATATCAGGATCTTCTAATGGTGTTGTTTCGTACTCTTCTTCCTGCCCCTCTTCAAGTTGCTCCTCTAATGCTTCATTATCTAAACTGATTAGGTTATGTTGCAATGACGCGTCTTCATCTGATTGGTCCATTTGCTCCACTTCTTCGTTTTCTTTTTCATCTTCTGTCTCTTCTTCTTTCTTAGCTTGATCTTGCAAAGAAATGAGATTCGATTTCTTTTTGTCTGCTTCTTCTTTTTCTTGTTCCATTTCTTCTTTTGACAAATCTTTCGGTACATTGGCCTTCATCAGCTGTTGTTCTTTCCCCTCTTCTGATTGATCATCTAACGCTTCTACCACTCCACCTGCCGCTGCCAATTCAGCTGCTGAATTGAAATGTCCTCCAATTTTATCTCCAACACTCGATACTGTATCTCCAGCCAATTCCTTCCCTTTATCAACAAATCGTTCTGTCATAAGAGAAATATCTGTTGCAACTTGATACACACCTTTTACTTTTTGGAATGAAGCAACAAGGTTATCTCTAAAGATGTAACATAAAACGAAGACAAGAATTTGAAGAACCATAGTCGATACATAACCTGCAATTCCCGCTTCTGGTAGTACGTATAACAGCTCCGCAACAGTGAAGATAATGACAAGCAAGGCAGACGCAAAGATTTTTAGAGCTAATGGTTTTACCCATTGTTTTGCCCAGCTTTCCATCACACGTCGATTCCCTGGTAATAAAGCAACTGCCATCACAATAGGTGCAATAATACTCATCACCATGAACCATAGTTGGAATGCTACAATCAGTAAACAAAAGACGATTACTGGAATACCCGCAAATGCATTGACGATATAGTACATGAGCGTAAATACGAGACGTTCACTTACTGATGATATGACCATCATTTTATTACCATTATTCACTTCATCTTTTATCAACTTATTGCGATCCCCTCCAGGAGGTTTCGCTAATAATTCATCTACTCGTTTTTCCCCAATTTTCTTCTTAGAATCTTCTCCATACTGCAAGAACAAGTATGGTCTCTCCACTAACAAATCCCAAATTTGCTTTTTCACTGAAAAAATCGCATCTTGTTTGGAACGTCCTGGATCTCCTGCAACTGTTCCTGTCGCTTTTGCTAATACGACTGTACTAATGTCAGAACTGATTGTATTGGCACTTTTTAGTATCGTGCTTGCATTCCCGATATAGAACACAATAAAAGCAATGACTAGAACTGTTTTGACTAATTCGTTTAAGCCAGCTGTTGGTTGACGTTTTACAAAGAAAACATATCCTGCATAACAGGCAGATAAAGCACACGTAATTCCGATAATCGCTGGGAATAAGCCACTGTCTAAAAAGCCTTTCTTTCCGACCCCTGCGATATTTTGCATGGCTGCCGCGAGTTTATCCGCAACTGCATCTACAATATCTAATTTCAACGCTTGATCAACTAAAAAGATGGTTAATTGTGATAGAATAACATTCAGCTGAAATGCCATATTTGCAAACCATTGACATACGGTGTATAGCATCCTTTGAAGGTCTTTTCCTATGCTGTCATCTCCAAATAAATAATCCCAACCTTTTTCTAGAATATTTTTGTCATCTTCTTTTGGCTGATACGTATCAACTTCATAATATTTATCCTTGTAAATCCCATCTGTATATCCTTGAAATAGATTGTTCGAAATCCGATCTGTCCCCGTTTTGTTTTTCTCTTCCGCTAGGGCCACTTGTGACCCTAGTGGAAGAAGGAAAAAGACAAAAATCATACAAATCGAAAGAAGTTTTCTCATTCTTTTTGCCCCCATTTATGGACATGAACAGGTTTCACACTACCTACAATTGATTTCAAACTATTATTTGAATCCCATGCCCATTCGTAATTTTTCCATTTCCCATCTTTCTTGTCTTTTATCATCCGCAGATATAATCCCATTTGCGCTTGTTCTACAGGATGATAAAATTTAATTCTGTAGTAATATTCATTTTCGTCTTCTTGTAAATCATATCGAAATACATCATATCGATTTTTCATGTCTTTACTAATACCAGGATTTCTAACTCCTTCATTCATAAAGCTGTACTTTTCATAATGAAGATCATTTAGCTTTTTCGTATCCATTTCAATATAGGCTTTTAAGTATTCTACTGCTGCTTTATCCGCTTCTTTTATATCTCGTTCCTTTTGATTTTCTTGCTGCGTTGCGTTACTTTTTGTTTCATTTCCGCATCCCGCTATACCCGTAACCATCAACATTCCTGCGACACATAATCCAGATAATTTGTGTAATGTTTTCATTTTCCCATCCTCCATATACAGATAATTTCGAATACTCTTATCTGTATTGTAATACGAATTACGCCAATTGTTGCGCACGTTCTTCATCCGTCTTCGTGGAGGAATCAAAGGCAGTCAATAATTCTTGGAAAACAGGATCAATATCAACGACAGCTGTTCGACCAAAAATATCCTGGAACAAAGCTTGCCCGCGATGTAATCCACGTAATCTTGTAATATTTTCTTCTGTGACTGGCAAATTATAATAACGTAACATTTCTTTTGCTTCCTCATCATATTTCAATGCAAAACAAAATTTCATACCCACATTGGCTATTTCTTTATTTTCAGATTGATAGTCAGAAGCATTTTGACTTCCAAGATATAGACCAGTGTTATGATAACGACCTTCCCGAATGATTTTATCGGAGGAAGCCGCTCCCTCTTTATTCTTCAAAATACTTGATGCTTCATCTTGTACATACACTTTGAAAATACTACGGTCTGAATGCATCAGTGACTTACCAAATGCTGCTAAAGCAATTAAGATACTGCGAGACAATTTATCTGTCACACTTTCGTTTTTCTCTTCTGTTTTTGGAATACGTAAGTGTTGGATTTGTAAGACTTGTAATGGACGTTCTAGGCTCAATACGCGATACTTTTGACCTGGTCTTCCAAATAATAAGTCTCCTAACTGTATGCCTTCTAATGTCGCTAGGCGGTTCGTAAGTGCGTTTAACTTTTCTAATTCGGTCGCTAGTAAATTCGGTTGTTTCTTCATCTCCTCTAGCTCTTCTCGAACCAACGTCATACATGCTTCTTCTTTCTCTGCTACCTGTTCAATGGCCTTATATAAATAGTCATATCTTGTATCTTCTAAGCCCACATTAGATAAGAAAGTGAGAATCTCAAGAGCTAAACTCTTCGCATCTTCTATTGTTGCACTAATGCGAAATGGATCTAAACAGCCTGCATCTTCTTTACTTTTACCAAGCGTCCAAACTTGCAACTTCTCTTCATCAAACCCCGGTAATAATTCTGGCCATCTTGTACGATCCCCCTTCGGATCAATCACGAATGCCCTTCCTCCGCTCATAACAATCCAGAATACTAAAAGGTTCATTAAGAATGACTTCCCTTTTCCCGTTTGTCCGGCAAACATAACCGATAAGCTATCAAATTCCGTCACAATATGACCAAGTGCTTTCGCTGCTAAATCTGGTCGAATAAAGACTGGACGGTTCAATTTGGTTGTCTTCCCAATATAGAATCCTTGATTGTCACCAATTTGTGTCGTGGCTCCAAACATTCCTTGTGCCAACACGCCTGGCTCTACAAATAATTTAAAATCTGTATTGTAACGGGTAGAACCTGGTAGGAACTCATAGAAGTAAGCGAGCTGCTCCCCGTATGGATTAACTAACTCAATTTTCATTTTTCGGTATTCTGTGATGAGCGTATTCACACGTGACTTCAATGTTTTTTCATCCTCTGCATAGACACAAAACAGAACACTTAATTCATATCCAGGTGCCCCTGTGGTTTCAAAGCGATCTTTTACAATCTTTACTCCTTTTGCTTTTCGCTCAATAGTTAAATCCGTTGTACGCCCTCCCACCATTGCCTGACGACGTTGATCATTTAACTCTAATTCACTATTGGTTAACTTTTGCGTGACTAACTGATTTTCTAAGTGATACGCACGCACACTCATTTCAACTGGAAATTTAAGCGATTGCGATTGTAATCGATAAATCCATTCTCCTCCTGGAAAACTGGAGATTTCCGGCATACTTTTTACCGCTAAAAAAGCCACATGCATGTTTTCTATTTCGCCTTCTTCATTTTGTCTCTCTATTGTAAGAGATCGTCCTGGGCTTTCATCAATCACACAATCTGTGAGGTGAATCATTTCTTGCAAGTTTGGGCGGCGAACTTTTACTGGCTTTCCTTCTTCATTTTTGAGGGTAAGAGTCGTTCCTGTTTTCCAGTTTTTCTCTACATGCGGCTCTTTCATGCCACGAGTGAAATTATGTTGGAAGAGAAAGCGAATCGATGCCGGAGTAGCACGACGGGTGTTCCGAAACGCGCCCCTTACCTGGTTATATAACACTTCCTCTACATCCAAATACTTTTCAATTTCTTCTTCTAAAATATCTGTTACGTTCATGCCCGATACATTGTGAGCTGTTTCAGAGAAACCTTCTTTTAACTTCTTCATAAATTTCCAAGTTTCTACGACAGGGTTTCGAATTTGTCTTTCCTTTTGCTGCGGATTGAGCTGTACAAGGACATAAAAGCGATATTCCATATTTTCTTTTGCAATGGATGCATTGCGTAAGTACTCTTTCATTTTCGTAAACAGATAACGACCAGCTGGTGCCATTGGCCCTTTTAAATTTGCGATATGTTCATCTAGAATTTCATCTGAATTTGTTGTACGAGGGATAACAAGTAAGTGGACATCATATTCTTGATGGGTAAAAAGTGCGAGTTGGTTACGATAGTACATTTTTTTTGTACTTTCATCTTGATGATCGTATTCAAATCCATCTACTTCATAGACACCAGATACTTTTCCGTCTGTACTAATCGCAAGATTATTTTCAATGTGTTTCAGTGAACTTCTCTTCATGCTTCTTAGCATATTCCAACTCCTCCTTTTGTGGTAAAAATGTAAGGTTATAAGCGTGTATATCTTGTTCTTCTATTGAGATAGAATCTGTTCTTACTTCTTTCAAATCATCCGCACTGTATTGCACGCATACATGACCACGAAATACATGCTTTTTTAACTTTGGTAATGCAACGAGCCGGCTACTTTGATGTTTCCGTAATTTAAATGTGATCCATGAACGAATAAAGGCGAAAAAAGATTTCCCATCCGTTTTGTATTTATCAACGCCCCATACAAGGAAGAAGGGGATTACACCATAATACACAAGCCAAGCACTATCGATGAGATCTCCCAGGAACCATTTAAAAGGAGGGAGGAAGCGGAGCGCAACTAGCCCCGCCTCTACCGCCGCAAAATATCCGAGTGCCCTCCATGTTACAGCTCTTGGAAGTCGATATCCCATAATTTCATATTGTCTCCGCATGTAATTCATATAGCTGCCAAAGCAATATACGAAAATGGAAGACGATTCTTTTTCTTTCATACAGCTCCCTCCCTTTCTGTCATCCACTTACATGCCTGCTAATCCACCCAACCAAGTACCAATTGCTTTCAGTGCGTCTGGTTTGTTGATAAAGAAGGCAATCATACCGCCACCTACAACCAATGTCACAACTAATCCCCATGCACGTTTCGCCGCTAGAATCAGCGCTACAATGATAAATGCACAATATAAGGCGTAAGTTCCTTGCGTTTTCACCGTTTCAAGAACTCCTTCTAGCCCAATTCCTAACACCAAACTATTCATCATTTCTAACATATACATGCTCCTCTCTCTTCCTTAATTTTTTAAATCTGTAACAACAAATTGTTTGCCATCTTTTTTCACAAACAATGTGTATACGGTTTTCATTTTTGTTTCAGAGTGTGCATCGATCAGCAACACTTCGGTTTGCACCTCATACGTACCTTTTGTTTTAACAGGGTACACTTTAGATGAATTGACTTTTTCGAACTTCATTGCACCCTCTAAACCTTTGACTTTAGGATTATCTAGGACATAAGCTAATTCTTTTTGTGTTGAGGTTGTATACGATTTAAAAAATGTTGGTAAAAACTCACGAATCTCTTCTTTCATTGATACATCTTTTACTTCTTCTCGTTCGCTTTCTTCTTCTTTGATTTGTGCTTTTTCAGCGACTTTCACGATCTGCGGAAACCCATTTACAACAAATGCTTTCTCATCAGATTGAACAGGAACGGATATTTGCTGCAATACTTCTTTGACTTCTTCCCCGCTATTATCTGGTTTCATTCGATGCAATTTATATTTCACTTTAAAAATCACATTTGCTTCCTTTTCTTTTGTTTCATCTACTTTCAAGATCGTTGCGTATAAAAAAGTGGAATCCCACTGTAAACTGGATGTATCTAATCCAACTTGAGAATCTAATGTCTGAATGACATACGGTTTTAAGCGTTCTGCTCGATTTTTCTGGCCTTCTTCTCCTCTTTGCCAAGTAAAATACTCTTTGACAAATCCACGTGCAAATTCTATAGCTTCTGGACGTGTCGCGAGGTTTGGTTTTTGTGTCACTTGTTTCGGAATCGTACTTGCATTTGCTTTCGTCTCTGTTTTTCCTTTTATAACAGTCGTTACAGATACAATGAGCATCCAACTAAATAGAACCCAAAACGCCCATTTTCCTATTAAACGCCCCCTATAAGAAGGAATCCGAGTTGACTTTCTCGCCTTTCCTTGCTTATTTTCAAACGTTTTTTGAAACCACTGTTTTGCCTTTTGCCACATGAACATCCCTCCCTTTTTATATTTTGGTATTACGCACTCTCCTTTTCTTTTAAACTTTCAAGAAAAGTCTCTGCCTCTTTTTTAAACATTGAGCCCTTACTAACTCGCGCTTGTTGGAACATGTTGTAACAACATATTTCATACTCCACTTCCGAAATAGCTTTTTCTTTCGTTAGTTCTTTGCAATCACATTTCCATTCCAATTCTTCTGTATCTAAACCAAATTCAATTTCGAGCACTTTCCCATTCCCCATGACTAGCAACTTTTGTAGATACGTATCTGTTTTAGATAAGCAAATTTCATGACTCTCTCCACAATCCAACTGATTACAAATTTCATCCACAAAACGGCATTCTACTTCTTCCATACTTCCTCGTTCATAAGATCGTTTGTATGTGAACATACAATAATCCCTCCCTTTCCCCTAAGAACCTAATCCCATAATCTCTTTTATATAGAAACCAGCAATCCCCGTTATTCCAGCTAGGAGAAGGAACAGACAAGTTCTCCACTCTTTCTGTTTCGCTGAATAAGCAGCTAGAATCAGAGAGCAAATAAACACCACCAACCCTGCATAGGAAAAGTAAATACTCGATGTATCAATCACAACAAATGGATACATGTTGTTTTTCACCTCATCGATCCATCATTTTATATACACCAACCGCTACCAGCGAAAGGATTAACAACCCTTCCCACCCTTGTGTCTGATAAATCTCTATGACTTTACTCTTGATAACTCCCCAGGCCTCATGTGATCCTGGTACCCTTTCAAACACCCAGTCTGAAAACACGACTAATAGAAAAATACTGGCACTTATCGATAAGACAAATCGGAACACATTCTTACAACCTCACTTTCTTATCCGAATTTCGAATATTCCGATAAATATTCCCGAATGGATCCTGCAATATATCTTGAAACAGTGTGATATACACCGGAATTTCTGAACTATTTACTTCCTTCAAATAACGAATTAACTCTTTCTCCCTACTTTCACTCCCAGCAACAAAGACCAAACGCCATATCGGAACTTCATACGCCATGCCTGCATGTATCCGATACTCTTTTTGCTTTTCTTCCCGTTGCATAAAATCGTTATAGCGAAGAATTTTCTTTTCTAACACTTCTTTTGATCCATACGAACGTTCCATTTCCATGAATACACCGATATTTTTATCCATTGCTTCTTTTAAACCAATTACCGCAATTCCGTCTGGTCGTATGACACGATTTTTTCCTTTTGCGTATTGAAACGTTGCACGTGGTTCATTGATCCATTCTTTTAATTCCAGTCTTTCTTCTTGTTCAGAAGCTAGGGTCATAGCGCTTTCTATACGTGCTAACATTAAGCTGTGATACACAAAGGTTGCGGAACGTTGTGACCAACTGGATTTCCAATGTACTTCCCCCCTTAACCCACGAACGATTTCTACCCCTTTATTCGCGAGCGTGTATACATTTTGTGGCCTTCCCGATTTACGAACTTGACTTCTAGGAACAGGAATAGGAAGTAATTCATTCTTCAAATAATTTTCCTGTACCAAGCGATTTAAGCGGTAATACACTGATTTTTTCTTATGGTTTGGATATACTTTTTCCGTTATATAATCCATATCGACATAAATATGATTGTGTATGTCGATAAGTAAATTCTGATCTTCTGGTAATAACAGCATACTGCTCATAACCTCTACTCCTTTTCCCAGCTATCGAAAATACTTGCTTCTTCTTGTTGTGTTTCTACTTTTATTTCAACAGTTGATGTATCCGGTAATGATGATGATTCTTCTATGATTTCCACTGATTCTTTGCTTTGTTTTTCTTCTTTTGCGGATTCTGTGGTTGGTTGTTTTCGGAATGGGATAATTTGTGCTTGATGTATTAGCTCTGGTACAACTTCTTGGGCTGCTGGTACTGTTTCTTTCACTTTCTTTTCAGCTATTTGCTCTACACTTTTCTCTAATTCTTCAAAGCTAGATGCTTCTTCTGGTTTTTCCAGTGACACCTTTTTTTGTTTTGATGTACTTGGCTTCTTTCCAAATAAGAACAAACTAATTTCTTCATCAATTTCTTGAATCGATTTCCCCCGTTTCTCTAATTCTTTAATTTTAGATCTGGTCCAATCATTGGCCGTATTTACTTGTTTTGCATCTTGATAGTTAGCCACTGTTCCATCTGGCAAGTATCGATCCAGTGGTGGAACTTCCATGGTGCACCATACATTTTTTGCCTTCCCGTCAATCTTTTGTTGCGTTTGCACAGCAACAATACGATCTGATAAGTCTTGTAAATACTTTGGATTGAATTTTTGTTGCATGACTTCTGCCAACGATTTTGCGGAATTGGAACCTTGCCGACATACTAGGAAATTCCCTCCGATGTCTGTTAATGCTCTTGCTAGTGATTTATCTAACTGTGCATTAATTTCTTGCGTAATAAACCAAAGGCCTAATCCACGTTTCCGATCTTCTGCAATAATCTTTGGTAAAATTTCCACTTGTACCTTGTGCCCTTCATCAATGAATGTAAGATGGACTTTAGAACCAATTGGACGACTTTGAACAACTCTGTGATACTGTGCCATGATATAACCTACTATGAGCTGTATTTCTTCTTTCTCCATACCATGTAAGTCATAAAAAACAATGTGTCCCTCATCAAACCATTTCAAAATATCAAGTGAGAAACCTGGCTGGCCGAAGATGCGTCGTAAATATGTGGTGCTTCGGAATAAATCCAATCGATTCAAAACAGGTTGAATACTGCTGTCTAATGCATCCCCGACTTCTTGTCTCCAAAAGTGTAAGTAGAAGTCTTTATCTGGACCACTTATATTTTCAAGTACTTCTTCACGAAATAACTCGTTGGATAAGAACATCGGAATGCTTAATGTTGTATGTTGCTCTGTATGATCACTTAACAAAGTGCCAATGGTTGCCTTTAACACCCGTTCTGTTTGTACCGCTTGCCCTGGAATCATCGACTTAATCGTTGTCATAATTCCGTTAATCACTGTTTGTGTATCTTCACCAGGGAATCGATGAAGCAAGTTTAATGCAATGGGATGCTCAGAATTTCGAAACCGGATATAATGAACCTTATTCCAATCGATCTTTTTCCCGTCTTTTTCTGCCTTCAACATGCGATTCAACATAATCAGAGCCAAATCTGATGTAGGATCAATTAATGAGAAACTTCCTACTGCATTTGAATCTTCAATCCATTGATCCAACTGACTTTGCATAATTGTTGCGGATACAGTACTTTTTCCAGAACCCGTTTGCCCTAACACCGCCCCATGCTTGGTAAGTTGTTCCGCTTCCACCTTAATAGCACGTTCTTTTTGAACAGGATGCTTAAGATATCCAAGTGTAATCCCTTCACACAAGCGATCTTTTGGCAGCATTTCTTCTCCTTTTTCCAAATAAAGAATTTGGTGTTCATCTTGCACTTTCTTGGCTTCTTTCATGTTGGGAAGATGTAATAAATTTGCTAGTTCTGATCCAGTCCACATCATATTTCCATAAGTAGGACGTGGTGCATATGGAACTGCGTATTTTCGCCATTTTCTATAACGGAGCTCATTGACATCTGCCATGATACTTCCTACCATACTGCCAAGATCTTTTATGTGTAATACGCCTGGATACTGTTCTGTAGAAAAGGAGACAGATACTTGAAACGCAACTTCATTTCGTGAAAATCGCTTATTGAGTGCGATTAATTCCTCTTTTTCAAAAGTGTTTAATCCATAATCACTACTTTTCCTTTGCTTTTTAATCCCTTTTTCAGCTTTTCGAATGCCTTTAATGAGCTGATACCCGTTGTCTGGCGAAAAAGCGATATCAATCCAGGTTTGTTCTTGCATGGTATTAAGTAAAGTAGGTAATATATCTTTTTTGTAACGCGCTAAAGACAAAGTAGCTTGAAGTCGTTTCCGCTTTAATATCATTCGTCCTCCCACACTTTTACGGGATGGGAATGGAACCTGTTCTTTTGTGACTTCATATACCTCTGCTCGCACATATGCACTTTTAAACGCCTGGATCACACGTATAATGCCATCTTTCGGACCACCTAGATAAAGATGTGCCTTTTCTTTTTCACCTTCTGGTCGATAGATCATCATGCGATACCAATCGCGTCCTTTCCACAAACGATCAAGTGGCTTTCGGCCAACACCATGCACATGACGAATCATTTGACCTAATTTATCAGCTGATACATCATCCTCAATATGTGGAATGATGAGATAATGTTTATATCGTTTTTTATCAAAGTGATGAAGAATCAGATATACAATGATTCGTATCACTAAAAGTAAAACGAGAAACAAAACAACCAGCCTCATAATTCCGACTACTGTTGGCACCAGCTTCATCAATTCCCCTAGGATTCTATCTTTGGAAAACCAGACAAATCCAATCGCTCCTACTCCTAAGAGCATTTTCCAGTTCTTTTCAACAAAGTTTTCTAGTTCTTTATCGAATTTGCTGCGCGCCACGCCTTCACATCCTTCCTATCTTGCAATTTCATGGCTTACGCGAGTGCTAATTCTTTCTCTTGGTGTTTTTTAATACATTGTTCTGCTAATTGAATCAGTATGTGAGGTTGTTGATTTGCAAATTGAGGTTTCTTGATTTGATCTAAAAGTGTTTTGTATTCGAAGAGTTCTTGTTTCATTTGTTCGATATCTAATTCACCATCTATTGTGACTTGTTCTTTCCAAAACGCTTCCCAACATTCATGCCGATTGATATACACTTTCTTTTCCTCCTTTAATACCTTGGATGGAGAATGCTCTATGAAAGAGCATTCTCTAATCAACCAAACTTGTTACCACTCTTGATTTTTTCATAAAAATTCGCTTTCGGATCCACAACTTTTGTTCCTTTGTTATGCCCTCTAGCTAATGTCATTAACAGATTGGAAAATGACATTCCTCTTCCTTGGACTCCTGCCCATTCTGGTGATACTTTCGTTGCATGAATAAGATTATTTGCTTCTCGCACTCTTCCGATATAAAAACCACGTTTGCTGCGCATATGCTTGATTGGTTTCACTACAAATGCCCCTTTCATTCAATTATCTTTTTATATCGTTAAATAGAAATATTTTATATTCTTATGCTTTCTTTTTTTGTTCTCTTTAGGATGCTATTAAATCCAATTAAATCCAATTCCTCTAAGTCAGTAGCAAGAATCGCTACTTCTTGTTGGTGCTCTTGAAATAGAACATGTTGAATGTTTTTTCGCAACTGAAACCCATCTTCTGACAATGCTAACAAATACGACTTTGTGTATTTGATTCCATCGATTTGATAATGTACATCAAATATGCACATGGTATCCCACCCTCCCATATCAGTTGAGAGTAAATTTATCTTTCTTCTTTTACTTCTTTACGTTTTCTAAAGGCATAAAAAGTTACGATACCGCCTAGTGCTAAACATGTAGCGCCAACCCATATCCAGTATGGATTTTCTGCTTTACCGCCTGTTGTTGGTAAATAACGGTCTGTTTTCTTAGGTTGTTCTGGTTGAAATTCTAGCTGTTTTACAATTTTGTGTGGTGTCTCTGGTGTTTGTGGTTGTTTCTCTGGTTGTGGTTGAGGTTGTTCTGGTGTTGGTGTTTGCTTCGGATTTTCTGGTTGTGGTGTCTCTGGCGTTGGCGGGACATCTTTTTTCTTATCTTGTACAGTATGTTTGATAATTTGACCATCTTCTTTAATCTCAAAAGAGAAGGTCTCTTCATTAATTAAATATCCGTCTGGCGCCAGTGTTTCTTTATAGGTGTATTTTCCATATGGTAATTTTTCAAACTCCGCAATTCCTTGTTCGTTTGTTTTCCCCTTTACTACTTCCTTGCCTTGCTCATCGTAAATTGTGAATTCCGCGCCTGGTAATTTGTTATTTCCATCCGCTATATCCACCTTTGTGATTTCAAGGATTCCTTCGATTTTCTTATCTTTTACAATGTGTTTGATAATTTCCCCATCTTGTTTAATTTCAAAGGAGAATGTTTCTTGATTAATCACATAGCCTGTTGGTGCCAGTGTTTCTTTGTAGGTGTATTTTCCGGCTGTAAGTTTCTCGAACTTCGCAATTCCTTGCTCGTTTGTTTTTCCTTTTACTACTTCTTTGCCTTGCTCATCATAAATCGTGAATTCTGCACCTGGTAGCTTATTGTTTCCATCTGCAACATCTACTTTTGTAATTTCTAAGCTCCCTTTTGCTTGGGTATTCTTCGCAACCAATTCAATTGTCTTACCGTTTTCCTTGATGCTGAAAGGAATTGGTTCTTTCACAAGAATGTAACCAGCTGGAGAAGTTTTTTCGATAAATTGATAGTTACCAAATGTCAAGTTTTCAACTTTGATGACACCATTTTTATCAGTGGTGTGTTCGCTAATCGGATTCCCTTTTGCATCTGCAAGTGTAAATACTGCACCTTCTAATTTCTTTTTCCCATTTTGATCTACTTTTACGAGCTGTACATTCCCTTTGATTTGTACGTTTTTCATTTCAATGACAGCAACTTCACCTGTTTTCACTTCAAAAGGCTTTGGTGTAGCATCTAGCACATATCCAACAGGTGCTTTCACTTCTTTTACAGTGTATGTGCCAAGTTCTAAGTTCCCCATTTCAGCAATACCGTTTTTATCAGCTGTAATCGTTCCCATAACTTGTTGATTGCTGTTTACAACTTCAAATACTGCGCCTGGAAGTGGCTTTTTGTTTTCTTCGTCCACTTTCATCACTTTTAAAGCGCCATTTGCTTTCCAGAATACTTGTAAGTCTGTGCTTATTTGTTCTGTACTACGCTCTAATAATACAGTTGCATCTTGAATCGTACTTGTTCCTTTATATACAACTGCATGAACATTTGTTAGATTTGAAACGACTTTTAGAGATAGTTCACTACTCTTAGAGGATTTTGGTACTTGGATACGGAACTTTTCTCCTAGTTGAAACGTTTCTTTCCCTTCACCTTGTTCTGTGACAACACGTGTTCCTTGTGGTGCATTGTTCATTTTTACTTGGAATGTACCTTTTTTTGCATTTGTTTGAACGGTGTATGTTGTTGTTTCGAAATATTCACCGTTTAATTGTGCTTCTTGTTTATCCGTTGGAATGACATTCATCCAGACATCTTGTGTATCCTGGCTTTGATTTGCCGCATGAATGATGTTCTTTGCTGCTTTTTCAACAGCTGCATTTTTGAACTGTAATTCATCAACGGAAATCTGGCCAAGTGCATTCCAAAGAGCTAATTGTGTCGCGTAATGGGCTTCTTGCCAATTGGAAACACCTAAACTTTCTGGTGTTTTCTGTGGGTATCCATTCAATAAGACACGATAGGATACATCATCCGTTTTGCCTGCTTCGGGTAAATCCTCTCCATTTGGGGATTTTAAGCCATATACCAGACAATACGCGATTTGACCACTAGCGTTCTTTAGAAGCTCTGTATGAACATCTTTTCCAAACTGCGGACTATAGGCCCAATCCATCTTATACCTTTCTCGATTGATAACCTCCGCACTGGCTTGATTTAGTGGAATCAAGAAGCTCATAACTAATAAAAGTACACTCGTAAAGAGTAGTAGTGTTTGATACGATCGTTTCAAAATCATTTTTTACAGCTCCTTTAGGATTATTCAGTTTTCAAAGGACAATTAAAAACCAATTTCTTACGAATTTCGATTTATACAATTCGTGCTCGATAATAAGTAGGTACAAACAATTCTTCAACTGGTCGATTATAAAAAGCTGCAATACTATGTGCACGTTCTGCAATTGTACTTTTTCTCCCAGATTCAATAGCCTGTAGTACACTTTTATTTAAGTTTAAATCTGCTGCAACTTTTTTAAGAAGCACACCTTTTTCATCTCTAATATTCCTAATAATCGAAATTTTTTGTTCGCACTTAGTCACTTTCTCACCCCCCTTAATTACATAATAAACACCTAAAAGGTGTCTGTCAACACTAAAAGTGTTAATTTTACATCTAAACTTCCTACACTAAGTTTTTTAATAATTAATATAATAAGTATAGGAGTGATTATTATTATGAAAAAAAATATACTGGGAAAAAATGTAAAAAAACTCAGAACTATAAGAGGCTTAGATAGGTATGAACTAGCGGCAGACCTCAATACAACTTACAGAACTATATCTAGCTGGGAAACGGGGGAAAAAATACCACGATTAAATAAAATACATGAAATTGCCAATTATTTTAATGTTAGTGAAGCATATTTATTAAATCATATGATAAGCGATGATGAACTTCTTCAAAGAGTAGAAGGAGAAGAAGATCCTGTGCATCGCTTATCACAATTACTTTACGATAAATACATGAGTGTTCCAGATGAATATAAGCCATATATAGAAAAGGAACTCCTTAGATATACGAATTTTCTGTTAATAGAAGTTGACGAAAAAGAAAAGGGAAAAAGCTAAAAAAGGAACATAGAAATTAGTCTTTAGAGGCATCAGCACATAAATCTATCCAGTCACCCAAGACTTCTAATTCAATGTTCTCAACAATTTTTATAAGTAAATCTTTGTCTAAAACCATAAAAAACACCACCTTTTATAAATTCGATTTCATAATTTCCTACATACGCACTAATAAAATCCTTTATAAAATCACAAAAGACATCGTATTTACGACGTCTTTTGTGATTTTATATATTTTTATATTTTTTCTCTATAGCCCGCCACCAGGATCCATCCTTTTAGGTTCATTACTCTTCTGTAGTCCTTGAGACACAAAATGTCCACTATCCAATTTATTATGTTTATTTATTGATACTAAAGCCCAGCAACTGTTGATTACTAAAAACGATATCATAAGTATAGAGATAACTTTTTTCATTTTTAAAATCCCTTTCCAATTCCTTGAATACTCTTCTCTTTATATTCATTAAAGATGTCTTGCGCAAATCCTGCATAAAAAAAGTCATTTTTCGCCTTCATTGCATCAATAGCTTTTGAAATTTCAATCAAATCATTATTAGCCATTCCTCTATAAACACGCTGAATTGGAGTTAAGCCTTTGTTTTTTCGTTCAAGATAATCTAGAAGTTCATTAGCTCGATCTCTTTGATTAATCTGAATGAAATACAAACCTTTTTCAGCTATATCTAATGTGTTCATATCAATTTTATCAATATCTTTCCACTTTATTATTCTTAAGAAATTTAAAGTATTTAATGCGATTTTATATTTATGCTCTTCTTTTTGTGATGATAAAATATTACAGGCTTTTTCTAGATAATAAAATGAAGCTTTTTCATCTGAAAACAAACTACTCTCACCCATCCTAATATCTATCACAGCTTGCATTACTGGGAAAAATTCTAAATCAATAAACTCCATTAAACCCTTATAAATTTCTTGAAAACCCAATACATCATTACTTCTTAACAGGCTATATCCCCAGATACTTTCTATCCAAAAATTATATAACTTGATTAATTTTTTATTTTTTATTTCTTTTAAATTGCACTCTATCCTCTGCTTATATGTTGCCATTAAATCGAATTTCCCTAAATCAGATAATATTAACATACTTAATATGTCACAAAAGATGCCTACCTGAAAATGTTTTTTATTATTTAAGGGTCTCGATCCTTCTATTTCTAAAAATATTTCTTCTAATCCTTTAGATTTTTCCAAGCGGCATTTAAATAAATGGAAAACCTTAAAACATCTTTGCATTTCCAATTCAGAATGATCTTCACACAAATCAATTACATAATTTAATAGATTGTCAAACCCATTTAAATGCGCTATTAAAAACGCTATTTTCACATTTAGATTTTGCCTACTATGTTTTTTTAAATGCTGGATGACATCTTCCTCTTGAATACTTCGATCTAAAGGAGATAGCATAGATGAAATTTTTATTAATGAATATACTGAAATATTTTGTTTCTTTGTATACCAATTTGAAAATGTAGTTTCTGGTAAACCTAATTCTTTTGCAATCAATTTATGTTCTAACTTAGAAGACTCTAAATGTAAGTGCATTCTTTTATGTATATCAAGCATACAATTTCACCCTTTTAATCCTCTACTATTACTAAATTATAATTATTAATTTTATCATAGGAAAATCCAGGAATTTATGAAATAATTTAGTCTGAATATTCCGAATATTCATAGTG
The DNA here is from genome assembly GCF_030285945.1 of Bacillus arachidis. Taxonomy (NCBI): domain Bacteria; kingdom Bacillati; phylum Bacillota; class Bacilli; order Caryophanales; family Bacillaceae; genus Bacillus; species Bacillus arachidis. Next base: position 39,627 of record NZ_CP127374.1, read on the forward strand.
AAACAAACCTTTTACACCTCTCATACAGAGTTTACATTTTTAGTGTTGATATTAATGCCGCTGACTTGTAAAATAGAAAAAGAATAGATTTTAATTTTAATTTGATAAAAAAATAAAACCCCCACAACACATCCATTTTAAATTGGTCTACAGTTTGCCGACTCTAACCAATTTAAAACTCCAATGAAAGTAGGGGTCTTAATTTATAACTAATATTCACTTATGAAAAAATTATAACACAAAGTGAATGTGGTGTGAATAAGAACCTCTATTTTCCCAAGATTTTTCTGTAAGTGTGTGTAATGGGAAAAAACAGGAGGGTTTTTTGTGCTACTAAATAATTTTTTGCTAAGTAAAGCAAAACGAGAACTAAGCCCACAACTTTCACATGTTCCTACAGGTGCTATCAATAAAGCTGTAAAAAAAGTAATTAAAGCTATTGATATTATTCTGTTAGATTGTGAGGGTCAAACCACTAAAGAATACTTCGAACAAACGCCACGTCGGTATGAAGCATTGGAAGTCGTTTTATCTTATCTTGTTCAAGAAGGCTTCTCTCAAATGCGACAAACTCAAATCAGCGAAAGATCGGGTATCTCTGTGCCAATCATCAACTTTATTCTGAATTGGTTAGAGGACCTTCAAGTATGCCATCAAATCAAAACAAGACGTCATGGTAAGATTGCACCATCTATTTACATATTAAGTCTCAATAACAATTATTTAAAAATCGTTGAATATTTCAAGAAAAAATGGGCTTTTTCAATTGACATTTTTTCTACATTTACAAAGTTTCTATCTAAAAAACTAAGTAAAAAACAGGGGAAACCTACAGATCAAACCAAAAAACCAACTGTGCCTACATGCCAGGGAATAGATATATTGGATTCTGTTGCCCCTACAAATGAAGAATTAGAAGAAAAAGAGCTAGAGAATGCCCCTAATTCGGGTGAAAAGTTAGAACTACGATTCCGCGAAATGGATGAGTTTATGAGTGAAGATCAAAAGAGACTTTATATATACATCTTAAGTAAAGATACAAATATTACTGAAAAAGATGCTTATACAATCGCATTACGTATGCCACCATACGTAGATTGGGAGGTAAGAAAGACTTTTGAGGACTGTGTACAGCTGTTTGAATTAAACAAATCGCAAGTAAGTACACCTGCACATTTCATAACAACATATACAAAACAGTTAACTGCAAACAGAAAGCGTAGAGAGCAACAAGCAAAAGAGCGTACAACAAATATGGTATTTGGAAAACCAAAGAAGAGTCTAATACCATCAATGGATTTATTCAAAAAAATGATTGATCCAAACGCCTAAATCTCATTCTTCACAAAAAAATAATTGTTTTATAGCCTTGTTCAAAAAAATTATCTCTAACAAGGCTTTTTGTCATGCCATCATTTACCTTAATAGATTAAACATATTATCAATCTATTATATTTTTATAAGTTAAGGACGTTTTCAACAAAAAATCCACTATGAATTTATATTCGAATTGAACCTGCTCTTAAATCAGTAATTAAATAAGAAAAATTTTCTAATCCCTTGTGGGAGTAAGTCTCATTGAGCAAAATTAAATCCTAATGTATTTAATTTTTTTAATGTTATTTAAAACAAGTTTTAATAATAAAAAGTATCCCATATTGGGAACTATATTTTTCTAGATTTTTAAACATCAACCCAAGATCGAACTAAATATCAAAATAGAACTCTTCTTTTCATTTAATATACAAATCTACGGAACACCGAATATCTGTTGACAGTATAAACAATAATATTCGTGATTTTCACCATTAATATATTGTACAACATTCTAAAAATAAACGATTATTTTTGTTCATTATGAGCATTTCAGTAAACAGAATAACCTCAGAATTAATTCAGAATAATATGAGATAAATTTACAGAATTAGTTGCGACAACATACTAAGGTTATTCTGAACTTATTCTTATCTTAAACTCATTGGTAGAACTAGGTTCCGCTGAATATTCGAAAACTTAGATTTACCTTGAAGCTCTCCTGGTAAGGGTATCTTGATTCAGCTATGAATCAGATTCCGTTGCCAGGCAGATTTTCATAAAACTACGTAGGCGGGGCGGCGGCCATTCCCATTCCTCGCCTATCCTCCTCCCTAAACATCGGCCCATCATTCGCCTTCCACTCATTCCACAACATCTATATATCCCCCTATATCCTAACTCCACGCCCTGTCTAGCCAGGCCCATATGTCTCCGCATAGCCCCGCAATGTCTCGGCTCCTGCATCATACACAAGTCCCTCCCCAAAACATCACGACCTAGAATCCCCTATTGCTTGTTTGCATGGTTCTCGTTTATAATTGCGGTACACAATTTTTAGGACAAAGGAGTATAAAACATGACTTGGGATCATTCTGTTGATATTTTTCTTTCTGATTTGTTAAAACTTGGCCGTAAATCCTCCACAGTTAAACAATACCGCTACGACCTCTTACTTTTTACGTCTTGGATTCAGAAACACATCAAATCATCTCCAGAATCGTTCTTTCATTCTTTTGATACAAATGTATTAGAGAGATACTTAAAAGCTCTTAAAAAGGAACGTGGCGCGTCGATTTCTAATATAAAGCGTGTACGAGGCATTCTAATTAACTTTTTACAATTTCATGGCGCGGCCCAGGATTTAAAAAGTGATGTCTCCCCTCCTGAACTTACTTCTAAACACTTTGCATCGGACAAAGAAATCACAAAGCTCTTCCGCGTCATGCGTAGTTATGACGGATTAACCGACTACCAGGCAACAGGAAGAAGATTTATTCTAGAACGTAACCTTTTATTAATTCATTTCATGTTAGATTATGGGCTATCTATCCAGGATATACTTACGCTTTCTATGCATGATATACACTTTGGAACGAATACTATTACCCCAGGAGGACTACACGCCTACAAGCGATCTATTACCCTTTCAAAAGAGCATGTAAAACTTGCCTTATCCTACTACAACCAGATTCCTAGTCTTGTTAGGCCGCGCCAACAAACGGGCGATCCCTTCTTTGTGGCGTTTGATTTCGGCCCGCAAACGTTCCGCTGGGACTATGAAAAAGATCACCCCGCCGCTTTAACTCGAATCGCTGTACAACGCATGTTACAGAAAGAAGCGAAACGCGCTGAAATTCATGTCACGCCTACTATGCTACGGAACCGTTTTATATTAACTGCGCTACAAAATGGCATGAAACCCATTGAAATTAAAGCGGATTTGGGATTAAAAAGCATTGAGGCCCTACATCGATATGTTCAATTTTGGAATAAACAGCAATAACATGGGGGCTACCCCGTAATGGAACGATTTTAAATTGTGATATACTGAACAAAAAGATAGATATAGAGGGGACGTTATGACAAAAGAACAGCTACTAGAGCTTGCGGAAGAAATTTACCAACAATCATTTGAAGCAAATAACTTTTATGAAATAATGATGCAATTAGCGTTAAAAAACTTCTTGATCGATGTATGGAGTATAAAAAATTTTCAACTGAATTGACAGTAAATGGACCGACACCAGAAGTCTTTTTTAAATCCAGAAAACAGGAATATGAACAATTCGAAAAAGATAACAGCTTAGACTGGTTGTATACTCAAAGAGATAAAATATATAGTCATAATACTAGGCAGGCTATGAGAAACATGGACAAATTGATTGAAGAAAATCCGTTAAGAAGAGAGCAAATAAAACAATTTATTGATTTCTCACTTCAACTAAGTCAAGGTGTCATTGCTTATTTGACAGGCATATCAAAACCTTCATCCCCAGTCAATATTTCTGATTTGAAAAATACATTGATGTTGGTTCGTATAGGGAATCAATATAAAGAGACTTATATTAGTGAAAAGTTTCATAAATAAATCGTTGAAAAAGAATAGAGTCATATAATTATAGTCCTGTTGCAATTAAAGCCAGGGCTTTTGTTATGCTATTTTTAACCCTCAGAAACAACTTCAAAAAAATTCAAAATAAGTAAAAAAATACTTGTTTTGTGCGCTAGCGCATGATAGAATATAATTAATAAATGCGCTAGCGCATTAAAATATTAAAAAGGAGCTGTTGACCATGAAATTTTTTCAAAGTGTCACTTCCATCGAAGAATTAAAAAAGCAATATAAGAAACTAGCAAAAAAACATCATCCCGACTTAGGCGGAAAACATGAAGACTTTATCGCATTAAAGAAAGAGTATGACAGACTTTTCGAACAACTACATAGTAACTCTGGAAAGCAAAACACTGGAGCATATCAAAACATTATAGATGAACTTATCAAATACGATATTGAAATTGAGATTATTGGGACCTGGATTTGGCTCACAGGAAACACTTACTCATTGAAAACTGAATTAAAGAAACTTGGATTTAAATGGGCATTTAAGAAAAAGGCTTGGTATTGGTATGAAGGAGAGTACAAGAAGTTCCATAAAAAAGACTTCTCGCTCGACGAAATCAGATCAATGCACGAGGTAAAGAGAATTAAGAAAAACAAGCCAAAACTTGAAGCATAAGAGGGGATTCCCCCTCTTATCTTTCCAAAAAAGGAGATGTCCACATGTATGTAAATGCAAATTGTGAAAAATTCAAGCACATTTATGATATGAAAAGATTGAAGAGTTATAGTGACATGGTTGATCGGGATATAGAAAGGTTAGAAGAAATAATAAAAAAGCTTAAAAATTATCAAATGGATATATATGAACATGCTCAAACTGTTATAAACACTGAATTTATAAGTATTATAACACTTGTCAGAAGAAGAGATTATTATACAAATCATGTGAAATACCATGTACAACTAGAAATGCGGCCAATCGTTGGCACAGATTATATAGAAAATGAACGGGTGTACGGTTTTTATAAACATGAAAAAATGTTCACAGGTAGAGAACGTCACCTGGCTTTAAAATATGCGGATCAGCTCGCAAAGCAATATCATTGCGAAATTGAAAGGAAGGGATTTTGATGCAAAGAAAATTTAGGCTTCCAGACGATGTCTGGGAGCAATTTCTAAAAAAAACAAGTGCCCCAGGCGAAACATTACGCCTATTGGTCATTAATTACAATAATGATGATAGCGACCCATTACAAGAAGTCATGGGCGTTGAAGAAGCCGCCGAAAAGTGGGCTATGCCACCAGGAACAATTAAGAATTTATGTGCTGCGGGAGAAGTAAAAGCCAAAAAAATAGGTAACAGATGGATTATTTCAAAAAGACAGTCAGCCCCACGACCTAAAAACAATTAAACTATGTAAAAATCAATAAAAGTCAATACAAATGAATACAAGTGAATATGAATCAATACGTAAAACGCTTGTATTTTAATGATTTTTATAGATTTTTACTGATATTTTTGTATTGACTTGTATTAAATTGTGTTAATTTGTATGTAATTGTATTGACTTTTTAGAAGTATTTAGCATATAATGGAATCAAGAAAAACGATAACAAATAATCTTTAGGAGGTTTTTATATATGGTAATTCTTAAAGCTGGTGCAGACGCGGGGAACAGTGGTTTAAAATTAAATGTATTAGGGCATGATCCTTTATTCATACCAAGTATTTATTCACATCATATTGGAGAAGCAACAAACATTTTAAGTGAGGAAGATGTTTCTGTTGAGGAATTAGAAAATAATATTGATGTTACAATATCATCCCCTACTTTAAAGGCAAACAATATGCGTTATATTATTGGTCAAAAAGTGATTGATGAAAACATTAAAGGTATTGAAATGGAAAAGAAATCAGATAAATCGAAAGATGATCTTGTGCTACTTGTTACATTAGCTGGTTTAGCAATTACCGCTATGAAAAAACAGCAAAATAAAAATAAAATTGATGTTACGTATGATCTTTCTGTTGCATTACCTGTCGCAACAATCACTCCTCAAACAGCACAAGAATTTGTAGAGCGTTATATGAATCATCATACGGTAAAATTCCACCACCCAAGCGGACGTGAAGTAGTAGTTAATATCCAAATTGAATTTTGCAAATGCTTACCAGAAGGCGCGGCGGGTTCATGGGGAATCGTTTATGATGAAAAAGGTAAAACCATTAAAAGAAAAGTTGAAGCTACAGAGGGTAAAACCACAGAAATAGACTTTGTTGACAAAACAATCTTATCTTTTGACATCGGCGCTGGTACGACAGAAGAAGTTGTTTCACAAGGGGTTAGCTTTAAGCACAAAATGAGTCGTGGCTTACCATATGGAGTTAAAGAAACTTTACTTGATATCATCAAAGTTTGGAACTTAAACAATAAACAAAAAACAATAGACAGTATTGCTGAATTTAACGCTATTTATCTAGATTCTGAACATCCTCGTCATATTCGTTTAAAAGAGGCATCACGCGGCGCATTACTAGGTTTAGCCAATCGAATCGCAACTGATATTATTAATAAAATTGATGATATGAAAGACGATCCGTATGTATTCATTTACGGTGGCGGTGCGGCGATTGTAAAAGAAAGCCTACAGCAAATTTTAGAACAAAAAGGACGTTTAACAAATGTTATTTTCTTAAAAGACTCACTTTTCGTAAATGCACGCGGATTGCTTGTGTACACATGCTCACCAAGATTTGAAGAATTAAAAGAAAAAGCGCTTGCTCCTGTCGGTGAAAAATAATGGCTCGTAAAATATACAAAGCTGGTGATAGAGCAAATGTCTATATTAAGAAAGACATTTCACCAGAAATGATCGATTTTATTAACAAACAAAGCGATTTAACAATGTTCTTTTTGTATGCGGCGCAACAACTTCACAAACAAATTGGCGATACAGACGTAGCGGAAATTCTACCGCGCAAATATACTTTTTCATTAGATGCTGAAACAAAACCTTTAACGACAGGACCGACAAAGCAAGATGAAGAGTCACAGCCTATTCATTCATCTACCTTAGATCAAACACATGTCGAAACAAAGAAAGATATAGCGAAGCCTGGGGAAGCCCATGAAGAACAAGAAGAGAAATCCTGGGGTTCTCTAAATGATTTAGACGATGATCCATATGCATAATGGATTCAAACAAAAAGAGTTGCTTATATAAATGCAACTCTTTTTGTTTTGTATAAGTTTAAAATAACCCAAATAACTTCTTCCTTTTAGGTTCGGTATTAGAACTATCTGTTTTAGCATTAAGCTTTTCTAATTCTGCCATAATACCATCCAGTTTTTCCTCTAAATCCTGGTTCCGTTTACGCTCTGTTTCGAGCTCTTTCCGAACAAGTTCATTACTTTGACGTTCCATCTCAAGTTCTTTTCGAAAACTTATAAATTGAGTTCTTATATCTTCGAAAAAACTTTGCATTTCCTGTGATACAACTTGTATCGCGTGTCGCTCCTCTTCACCATGAACCCTTGTCACAGCAACCTCCGAAGCCGCCACACCCTGTATCGCACGATTTTGCTGTGTCATCAACACAGTGACAGCATGACTCAAAGAAACCTTTGTTTTTCCCCTAATCTCCTTCAAAGTATTAAAAACCGTCACATCATCCGCGTGATACAGTCGTGTATCGCCATCTTTATTGAACTGATACCCTTGTTTTTCTAATTCTAAACTATATTTTCTAATTGTACTTTCCGCTAAATTGGTGATACGGGAGACATCTATTGTTTTCAAATGCACTTCACTTACAACATCATCATTCTTCTCCATATCATCACCTCCACTATAGTGTTGCTACACTTGTACTATAGTACCATTGTACTAATTTCTAGTGGGAATTTATATATGGTTTGTAGTTTAAATAAAAATTAAATGATGTTTATTCTTGTTCTGATAAAACAAATGTCTCTTTTTTAGATGGATATATCTCATATTCATTTAATGTGGCTTCAACTAATAATATCTGTTTTTCGAAATCGTTCTTTAATTCAATATCTGTGATGCGAATGATTTTCCATCCATTTGCTTTCATATATTTATCACGTGTTCGATCCCGTTTTATTCCTTCTGGTGTCCGATGGAATGGTCCATCAACTTCTAAATCGATTTTTACACCAAACGGGGAAAAGAAAGCAAAATCTAATTTATAACGTGTATTTGATACTTTATACTGTACAATTGGATAATATCCTTTATAACGCAATGTATCATATACGCGTTTTTCTAGTTTATTGGCACATTTTTTCCTTTGTAAATCATGATTTGGATGATATGTGGATGAAGATGTTGTAATTTGAGCTAAAAAGAAAAACAAAAGTGTACATCCTAAAACTACTAATAAGCCAATCATATTTTTCACTCCATCAAATGTTTTAAGATAACTAACGAGAATTAGAATATCCATTATTTGTTTATTCCATCCCGCTTTCTGTTGACTTTTCTTTATACAAGTAAAATAAATGTGCCATTACTTCTATTAACAATGAATGGAGTGTGGCGGACTTTTTTTGGAAACCGCTTTGCAAAGATTTGTTGTATGATGCGTAAGTCAAATCTTTGCATTGTATGTATACCTCATTCCAAGAGAAAATATCAATAAATCGTTCGTGTGAATAATCTATTAATCTCATTTTTTCATATTTAAAATAACCCCAAGGTAAATTGAAGTGTATATAGGTTCATTTTCCTGTCCATAATTGTAAATAAAAAATTATGGATATGGGAGTGAGAAAAATGTTTTTTCGCGATAAAAGAACTAATCTAAAAAAATGGTTAGATCGACAAGGCATTGAACAACAAGAGTTAGCAAAAAAATCCAAAGTATCTACCAAAACTATAAGTAAAGCATGTAGAGACACCTCTTATATACCAAAACCAGAGATTATGAAAAAAATATTAAATTCTATAAGGAAAGTTGATCCTCATGCAAAAATAAATGACTTCTGGGACATGTAAAAAGCACAAGAAATAAAATCTTGTGCTTTTCTTCACTATTATAATTGTTTTCTTGATGATCCAACTTGCACAGAAATTGGTTTTGCCTTTGGTTTCACTTGTTCAAGAAAATCCTGTATAGAAGAGGCTTGAAAAATACGGAAATTAGAACTTGAGATAGGATATTGAGAGTCTGTGAGAATGAGAAGGGAAGGAAATACAGTGGTATGTTTGGGCTGCCAGGATTCTTTTTGCCACTCCATGCTACGAAAATAGGCTTCATAGCGGTTTATCTTGGTTTGCATAACAGCCTTGCTATAAATTGATTTTTGTACTTCAATACAGAATGGACTATTTCGCCAAATCGTAAAGATATCTGGCTCCATATATCCTTTTTTATATTTCGGTTCTACTTGGAATACTTTCGGTTTTTCTACCTTTAATAATTGTTTATACACATCTAAAATGGCTAAAAAATGCCAGATCTTTTGACTATTTTTACGGATAGGACTTGGATAGGGGAAATATATATATGGACGCTGTGAAGTGTCTACATCAACGTATTCTTCACGACATAAGCGTTTCATGACTGTATTACAGCAAGTTACCGCATTCTTTAAGTGTTTAAAATGAAGATCGATAATATCATCTCGTGACATGCAGCGGAACTGATGTAAATGGCTTAGAATCTGTTTATCTCTATTCGTTGTCATCTTCTAACACTCCAAATACTTCTTGTGTTTGGCTCTCCAAGTCTTCATTTACAGCATTTTGTTCTTTGGATAAACGATACGGTTCTACAATCTCTTTCGCTAGAGCTAAGGCCAAGAAAGGGGCTTGCACCTTCCTTATACCATCTAACTTCAAAATCATTTGGCCAGATTGTTCTAGGCTTTCTGACCCTGGCGTTCCTACAATGTTACTATTAATCGCATCTGCACATTTGAATCCCATTCGTACAGTCATATTGAGCTTTAATTTACCATCCAGTATTTTTGCGTCTGGACGTTGCATACTTAACATGAGAAAGATGCCAAGTGATCGACCAACAGCTGATATTTTTTCTATCGTGGTGATACATTCCTTTTCATCTTGTAGCATTGCTACCTCATCAATCGCGATTAAAATATAAGGAAGTTGTTCTTTCGTCGTTATTTGATTGTATTCATCGATATGCCCCAGTTCATATTCCTCCATTAACTTCCTTCTATGCAATATTTCTTTCCATAGCTTAGATAACATGTTTGCCATTTCATGATCTTCCATACAGACTTCTTTTACATGTTTCACTCTCCTTAAAAAATGAAACTCTGAATTTTTGAGGTCCCCTAAGTACAAATGAAGTCGCTCTGGTGACATGTATTGTATCAATGTAGACAAAACAACACGTACCATGCTGCTTTTTCCGCTTCCGGTTTGCCCAGCAATTAATAAATGCGGTGTATTTGCATCCACCATATCGTACACAATCTTCTTACCAAACTGATTTCTTCCAACTACGACTGGTAATCGACAATTCTTCAATAATGGCAACCATTGTTTATAGCGATACGTATATTGCTTTAAACCAGCGTGAGAATGAAACACATGGAGTACAAACTTCTTAATATCTCCCTCAATCATTAGGTTTTTCCCTAGAATCTGTTGAAAACAAAACCATTTCTTTTGAATTTGAGCTGGATCTACGCCATTAGGCAAGGTGAAAGTGTATCGTACACTTTCTTTTTCTTCAAACACATCATGAATTTTAGGGTATATAGGTATTTTCCCACCCCTTGTGACATGTTCCTCAAATAGCTTTGCTTTCTTGAATACCTCCTCTAATTGATATCTATATTTTCGCTTTTTTAACCACTCTTTCACTGTTTCTCCCCCCTATAGCATGATGAAAATACGAATCAATACATAACCAATCAATCCCATTCCACCAAGCTTCATCCCATAATATAGACCGTCTGAAACGAGCTTTGCTGAAAATACATGATTGTTTCGTATCAGGTATTTTTCCAACAATACAGCACCAATTGTCACGCCTCCTAAGATGCCAAGCGCCATATACGTATTCGCAATAGGTTGTGACATATGAAAAAAGGAAAATGGACTGATTACGCCAATACTGTATAAATGTACAGATTTTTTTCTTTTATAAGACTGATCCATAAATGAACGAAATGGGATTACTTCTTTTTTAGAGAACATAATCTTAGCTCCTTTAATGTTTATCAAACTGTGAACAAGATTCAGAGCAATATTTCTTTCCCCGATACTCCCAATATAACCAAGCTGATAAAAGACATTTACAATAATCGCATGTTTCTTCTGTTTCCATCTTGCTGTTCATTACCTTCCCTCCCTTTATAAACACGACTCAAAAACGCCTACAAACATACAGAAATAAGTGATTTCTTTTGATAGTGCTATCATGATAGATTCTTTGGTTATAAACTCGGTATTTACCTTGATAATTTCTTTGATAATGAATATTCGTTGTTGATTGTCTAATATGCACTTTCAAATGTTGTCTAATTAAATAAAAAATTACATCTTAATGGTAATATTCAAAATTTTCTTTCACTTATGATAAGATGACTATATAGCCCATATATTGGATGCTACATACAGAATCTTTTAGTTTATCGCCAAGATAAAACATAAAAGGAGGAGAACAAGGTGATTCAACTTACAGTAAAAGGTCAGCCTTCTCATATTCGTCATTTAGCTCATGATCCAGAATATCTATTTGCAATAGAATTCCATGATTTTACGAAGCAAACGACATGTATTAATAAAGAAGAACGTTCAGTTAAAGTAACAGCACTAATTTGTCCAGAACAATGGAACCAATTATTACAGATGATCGCAGAGGCCGGAGATTCGTTAGCTGATGCAAATGAAATTATAATGGAAGGAACAATGGACCACACTCCTGAAGAGGTGTATACTTTCGCTCCTGCCCATATTAAATATCGCTCTCATTTACAACAGAAACAGGAAAAAAAAGAAGCTGAAATACGTGAGGAAAAAACAACAAAAATAGCTTCAAAAGCTAAATCCACTGTATCCAAGCGTATAGAACAACTACATGCAAAATACGATGGAGTTTGTCAAAAGTGTGGTCAACGGTGTGATAAGCGGGTAGTGTCTATCAAAAAAATACAATCCAAAATGGAAATTGTTTGTCCAGATTGCAAGAATGGAACAACATTTTTAATTAGAGAAGTGAAAGATCAGTTACAACAAGAGCTTCTTCAACAAAATTTATTTTCTACAGAACAGGAAATGCTATCGTATTTTCAAGAGTTTCATTCTCAATTTGCACTTGTAAATCACTAAGAAACATATCGTATGTACTGGTCATGGGACAAGAAACAAGTATGTAAAGAAGTTCATATTTCAAAAGAAGGCACTATATATAAAGTAAGACTAAATGAAGGAGGGAGATGTATTCCTACAAAATTCTCCTCTCAAATTACTATTAAAGAAAATACATTTCGAGTTTACCATCCAACCACAGAAATGCGGATGGATAGAATCAGGGCATTATCAGATACACAGAAAGCAAGTATTGAAGCGGAAGGAGTTAAAAAACAAGTTCAATACTATGAGGCAAATAAGACGTTCTCAGAAAAGATTATTGTTAAACGAGCAGATAACTCTAAACGATATCAAGTGTTATCTGGATACGCAGCCTATCAAGCTGCAAAAAAGATAAAACCTAGACATATCTATGTGACAGTTGTTGTTGATGTGAGCAAGGAAATTGTACAGAATACCTAAAAAACAGGTTTTGTATTAGTAAAAAATGATATTTATTCAATTTTTTAGGGTTTTCCTATTTAAATAAAATAATTTTTAGTGTATTCTCTTTATTAGAGTTATTCACTTGAATAGGAACATTTAAGACAAGACCGTCGTTAACGGTCTTGTTTTTATATTTGAATATTTTTCTTATTAAAACGATATGTATAAAGGAGTTTACAAATGGAATTAACACTGTTGCATAGTTTGATAGAAGACAAAAAGAATGAATTAATTCAACTTGCTATCAAATATGGTATGAATCATGAAAAAGTGCTTTTATTAAGCCAAGAATTAGATAATTTGATTTTCAGATTCATGAAAAAACAAAATAGAATTCTTTTATGAACATTCATACTCATTATATATTTTTTCTTGAAATCTCAGTGGAAATGGGTATAACATAAAAAAGGAATTGAGTGGTCTAGACTCAATTCCTTTGGTGAAGCTATTTGCCAACGAACACCTGGTATGAGAATCCTTCATTAAATGTTGGATTCTTTTACTTTGTCTTTAACATGAAATGTAATACTGTATATGCCATTTTTCTTGCTGAACATCCTCGTTTAAGCGCTAATTGTTGTAAGAGTTTTTGTTGAAATAGTGATAATTCAATTTCTACAAAATGTTGAAAAGCATGAGATTGCCTTACAGGTACATCCTCTACATAAATATAATCTAAGCCCTCTGTTACTAACTCCGATGCAATTTGATCTAACTTTTCGTTATACAATACGAACTCTTCCAGTCTTTTATACAAATGTGGTTCTAATGAAATTAATAACTTCTTATTGTTTTTTCGGAATTTCTGTTTTTGGCCTTTCCAATAATTCTGCTCTTGCATAACTGCATGTAACATTTTAATTCCCCCATTTTATCATTTTAATTTGTATTTCTCCCTTAAAATCGAATCCCTACTTCTTATGTCTTACAGTATCAACAGCGGCTAAACAGGCGGCTACTCCCAGACGATATTCACTATATATTTTCTTGTTCACTGTTAGGTACCAGCAACCATTTTCTTTTTACACTAAAGAGATCATCATATTGCCTTCCTAATTTCTCTAAAATAAAAGTGGATTCCTCAACAGGGTTAAAATATTCAACTAGCATTCTAGTAAATGGTGTCTGATTCTTCCCCCAATATGTACCGCATTTTTCTAACCCCAAAAACTCTTTTGCAATTACATAATCTAGCCTTTCTGTTGCGACAGATAGATCATGATATGGTATCCACCAATTAGAAGAACTCATGGCCACAAACTCTTTTGTAATACTGTTGTATAAGATTTAACAGATACTAATACCTTCAAAATCATTTTTTGTAATAACAAAATCAGACTGTCTTAATTTGTTAGCTTTTTTATCAGTTGTACCGATTTCAATTTCTTCACTTTTCAACAATTGGACTGTTTTCATCACATTCAATTCTCCCTTTATTTCTTAAATAAACATGCTAAAATATTTTTGAAGGCTTATTATTTCTTATGCCCTTCACCAATACGATCACTCATCACACTTCCCCTTTCTGTTACTTCATAGCAATAGAAAGGGCTATTTGTTTGTAAAGCGGCTTTTAGTTTCTTGCATTGCATTTTGAAGTAATTTCAACTTTGTTTCTTTGCAAAGAACTCTCCATACAGATACACCAATTTTCATTTTTCTTGCCTCCCTTGTTTTACAATTCTTTCCCACAATCATGGCAAATCGTAATAGATTCATCTGTCCCTTTGATTTCGATTGTTTGATTATCTTCATGCTGACAAGAAGCTTCTTTGTCATTTTCTATCTGTTTTTTCATGTAAATTACGACCTCTTCAATGCAGTAATAACAGAGTCTTCCTAAAGCAAAGCCTTCCGCGGCAATCTCTTCGCACGCTCTACATTTGTAATCCTCCATGTGATTACTCCTTTCCTAAAGCACTAATTTACTAAGCTAACAGCAATCAACGCACTAATTAGGACCAAACCAACAAATTGCAGGGTATTCTTTATTGATTGAATCAATGTTTTATCTCCTTTCTAGAGGAATTGTTTTAAAAACAACCTTTCTTCCATATGGTTTCCCTCTAAAATCCATATAGGATACCCGAAAATAAGTAGGTGAAAAGCATCATAAAAATTGAGGTTGCAAAGAAACCATAAAACCAAATCTGATTGGAAACATTTTCTTCAATACCGAAATAACGATTTAATTTTTGTAATTTTCTGAAACAAATGAGTAAAATTTTTTCGAGGATTTAAATTTGTGGTGGGGTTGTGTTAAAATTAACTCACCACTTTTGATTTTTAAAAAGGGGTTTGTCAACACAATTCATCCTTTCTTGAATCAAAGTTTATAGGTTTTGAAAAAGTCCTTACTAAGTTGGCAGACCTGGGAAGGGCTTTTTCTTATATACTTTTACTTTTTCAATTCTTTTAGCGTTACATCCCTAAAGAACTGTGAATAGGGTTTTTCGCTATCTTCAATACGTTTCCAGGCTTCTTCTGGTAAAGTGATGGAAACTTTTTTAGTAATTCCAAGAGATGGGCGACCAGCGCCTTCTCTTTTACCTCCATGTTTTTGCATTTTAGCTCCTTTCTTGATTTAAGTTACTTTTATTGTAAATATTTAAGTTACCTAAATCAAGTTTATTTCTTATTTTTCTTTCGTATTTTTTCGACAAATCAAAAAAGCCCTATCAAGACAGGACTTTTTTACCTTCCAATATTTCATTGTCGATATCCATAATATAATTTATAAAATAATCTGGTTCTAATCCATAAGTGTTCCAATTGATATCCTCTTTTTCAATAGAGTTATGTTCATCTGGATATACACGCCATATTTTTTGTTTTACTTTAGGATTTATCCATAAATCATCATAATTACTCATAAGAAAATCAAATACAAAATGAATTTTTCTCTTGCGTTTGTCCTTTTTGGGGGTACAGCCGAGATACGTGTAAAAACAGGTCATAGCAATACATTTTTTACCAAACGTTATTTTTCGATGATATTTGCGACATAAACGTTCATTTTTGTTACAAAATAAATTACTTTGCCCTCAATCGTAGCTACGCTGGTACTGGGCTTATCAAGTTAGTATTTTAAAGTGTCCTCAAAACGAAAATTTTATTATTTTACAGTCATTTATGAGAATTCGGCTCATTTTTTGGTTTTGGGGAACAACCAATTTCTTAAGTTGATGGGCATGTATGGTGACCTCTAATACAGAAAGCGCCAAGTAAAAGTAACAAACTTTTACTTGGCGCTCTAACCGTTTCTTAATTATGAAGAGCTACGTTCATTTTCTCCCCAATTTTCGTAACATTCTTTTGCCGCATCCAGAATGCGCTCTGAGTAAAATCGCAACTGTTCACCCTTGATTTGGTGTCGCAAAAGTGTTGCACGAATGGCAAAGGAAATGCCACTATAGATGCTAGCCTTATGCGGCTTAGTCCAATCTAAATCTAGTCGACCTTTGATTTCTTTTACAACTGCCTTTGTGAGTTCAGCTAAAAACGGAATTGTAAAAATTTCGTCCTTCATCTCAGTCAATACATTTAGAATCATCATTTCGTCATCAGTCAGTTCGAAGTCTTTATACAAGTCTCTCTCCTTCTCAAACTCTTCCTTCATTTTCTTCAATAGCTCTAAAAACTGAACAGCATCAATCATACCCTTATTATATTGGTCAATATGACGCTGCAGTTTTTTCTGTAGGTTCGATTTCCCTTCCCCGTTTGGAATCTTACTTTCTACTTCATCTTGCAACAAACGTTGCAATAATCGCCCCTTCGTATTAATCGTAGGATCTTCTTTTGCACTTGCTAAAAATGTCTCATTCAAAATGCTTACATCCATCGCTTCAATTCCAAGTGCCTTTAACAAATCTACCGTACCCGTTGCCTCGATATGTTTATCCATCAACCCTTCCATCGCTTTAACTAAATCGTGTTGAGAAGTCCCACCTTTGTAATACAGGATTTTCCGTAGCTGTGAAGTGATTTCTCGATAGAAGTACACTGTAGATTTGTATGATTCAACTTCTTCTAAAGATTTTACAAGTACAAAAAGCTGATATAATTGTTTTTCAAGAGTGAAATAACGTAATTTCGCTTCTTCTTCGTACAGAACATTTAAAAAACCGTTTACAAACTGGATTTCTCCATCTTCTTTTTCTTGTCCCTTCAGGGACAAATATTGCCTCGTATCTTCCTCGTTCCAAAAATCATGAATATAGGAATGAAATTCTGTCCATTTACTTTGAAATTTTTCCAAAGCAGCGTGAAGGTCCTCAGCAATTTGACCTTCGCCACCATGTTCCGTATATCGCTTAGTCGCTTGTTTTAAAGCTTCTGAAATATGAATATAGTCCACAATTACACCGCCCGTTTTATCTGGAAATAAACGGTTCACACGTGCCACGGCTTGCATTAAGTTATGGCCTTTCATCGGCTTATCAACATACAGATACGTTACAGGTTTTGCATCAAATCCTGTTAACCACATATCACAAACGATAATCATTTTAAGTGGATCTTCTGGATCTCGCAGACGTTGTTTAATCTCATCTTGCTGCTCTTTGCTCTTAACGATAGGATACGTTTGATCATCAGGGACTTTATACCACGCTTCATTATCTTTTGCGATACTCCCCGAAATGATAATTTCGACTTGTGGTGCATTTGGCAATGCTCTCATGATGTTAAGAAGAGAAACTGCATTTTGACGTGACATACAGACAATCATACCTTTTGCAAAAGAAGAGGCGTTCTCATTAAAATGCGCCACAATATTTTCAGCAAGTTCTTTTTGCCTGTTAGGATGACCTGTAATTTTCTCTAGCAATTTCCACTGCACACGATGTTTCTTCCAAAATGCATCTTCATCCGTATCATTTTCAGCAAGTAATTCTCTTAACTCTTCTTCAAATGATTGATTATCAAGATTAAGAGGAATATGCCTAGACAAATAATAGATAGGTACCGTTGCTCCGTCTTGTACTGCCTGTTCCATATCGTACACATCAATTAATTCTCCAAATTCCGCTGTTGTACTGCGTCCAATGGCATCAATCGGGGTTCCTGTGAACGCAATTCGCATGGCATTTGGGAGTGCTTTTTTCATATTATCTCCGTATCCACCATATTGTGTACGATGTGCTTCATCTGCAAAAATGATGATATTATCAGCCTCAGAAATTAAAGGGTGTTCCTCTTCTTTGACCTTGCCTTCTGTCCCTTCAACTTCTTTTAGACGAAATTTTTCAATTGTGGTAAATATTACTTTTCCGACTGCGTTACGGAGTTCATATCGCAACTCTTCCGTCCCCTGTGCTTGTAAGATATCAGGCACTAGTTCACGCGCTTGTAGGAATGTTTCATATAGTTGATCATCTAAATCGATTCGATCCACCTGTACAACGATGGTAGGGGCTTTCAATGATGCATCCTTTAATAACAAATGCGCTAAAAAGACCATGGAGATACTTTTACCTGAACCCTGTGTATGCCACACAACGCCAATTTTCTTTTTCTTATGTACATAGCTCTCTTTGATTTTCTCATACGCCTTTAACATCCCATAAAATTGATGATACTTTGCACCAATTTTGACTCGTTTTCCTTTTGTTTCTAAGAACATAACGAAGTTTCGGATATAGAGTAATAACCGTTTTCGATTCAATAGTCCATGTACCAAAGTGGAAGCCGAACGGAGTGGATTATTTTCAATTGTCTTTCCGTCTATACTCTTCCACTCTGCAAAAAATTCATAAGCATGCTGAATCATTCCGTGCTTCGTGCTTATACCATCCGAAATTACAGAAAATACTTGATAAGTGAACGGTCTTGGAATTTGATGTGTATAGTTTTTCATTTGTTGATATGCTTCTTCAATTGTCACGTTTTCATTGTATGGATTTTTCAATTCCATCATAATAATCGGCAGACCATTCAAAAAAATGACAACGTCAGGACGACGGTTGGTTACTCCTGTAATCGACCATTGATTTACCACAAGCCAATCATTTTCCTGATCATCCCAATCCACAGGATAAAATAAAACACTCTTTTTTTCACCATTTTCCTCCCAATGAAAATACTCTCCTTTGGTTAAAAGGCGGTGGAACGCCACGTTTCGTTCCATCACATCAAAACCAGTTATATTTTCATAGATATTGAGAACACGCTGATGTTCACTGTTGGGGATTTCAGGATACTTTCGCTCTATATACCCTAAAAATCGATCTCTCAACAGAATTTGTTCACGATACTTCCAATGAAATTCAGTACTGTTCATACGTTGATAGCCCTCTTCTTCGAGCATATCCAATATCTTATACTCCAACGTACTTTCGTTTCGTTTACTCATTTCCGTCCCCCTTTATAATCTTGCATGTCTATATATAAATATAATACCAAAATATTCAAGTGAGCTAAACTAAAAAATCCGTAAGGAACACCTTACGGATTAGATAGGAATTTCACCTGATAATAAACGCGGGAGTAAAAAATCACGAACGTTTTGTAGTTCTTGAATTTGTTCCTGGTTAGCTAAAATTAAATCAAAGATTCCCTTCATTTTTATATGAAAATCTTTTAGTTCTTTCTCTGTTGGTAATATCACATTCATTTTAGAAAATGTAGTTTTATTAACATTCAGTGTCGTTGTTCCACTTGACCCCAACGTAAGCAAATCTTCCTTTTTTTCCTTCAAAACTAAGTATAAATAAAAAGTATAGTAATCTCTTAAAGGAATGACTGAATTTATTTGCTGATTTGTTTGTGAAGTCCTATAAACCAATGATACTAAACCAACCGTCGCTATACAGCTAACACAAATCGAATTTTCAGGAAGATACTTTGTTTTTTGTGATTCTGCGCCCATTTCACTTAATGTACTTTCAGTATTTAAAACATACGTTTGTCCATGCATATCAGGAATTTTAATAAACGGTATTTCTCCATTGTAATAATTTTTATTTTTAGTGGAAGGAGTTTTACCTGTAATCACTTGACCAAAATAATTTATATCCACTACTGTCCAGCCCTTTGGTATATCCCCTAACTCGCTCTCTTCGAATTCTCCATCTTGAAATGGACCAAAATCTACAAACCAATGCTTGTATAATGTCATTGCGATTTGCTCCAGTGTCTCGTTCATGCGAAGATTAAGTTCGATTTTATCATCAAAAGAGCCGAGAATTTCTCCAATTTTCCTCTGGATTGAAAATGGTGGCATAAGAAACCTATATGATTTTATTTGACCAGCACTTATATGCGGGACACCTGTACCTGTTTGAACGCTCAATACATATTCAGTAAATTTCTTGCTAGTCAGAACGTAGTACAAAAATCTTTCATCTAAAGTCTCTGTCCCACGAAGCCTTGACACTCGCTGTACTAGTAGTGATGGAAGGTCCTTATCCTGTATTCTTGAGATTTTCAAACCTGCCTCAATCCACGGACGATCCATCGCTAGTACAACATCACCAACCAGCAATCTAAACTTTTCATATTGTGCTTCATCTTCTCGTGACAAATATTTTGCTCTATCCCAGCGAAGATATTGTTGTGCAATGTTATCACCACGCAATAATTTGATATCTTCTGGATTATCTGTATATATTTTACTCTTGAAAGGAAAGCCTGTTAACAAATCCACATGATCCCCAAGAGAAACAGATCTCCATCCCTCTCTCACAGCAATCCATCCCTCTCTCACAGCAATCCCTCCCTCTCTCACAGCAATCCCTCCAAGTTCTGCTTGATTCTTTGCTGCAAGCGATTGGATTCTTCGAATTGCTCGAGTAAAAGACTTTGAAGCGTGCTCATTTTCTCTTCAAACGACACATTATCTGCCTCAGTTGCCTCTGTGCCGACATAAATACCTGGGGTGAGTTTATAATCCTGTTGGCGAACGTCTTCAAGGTTTACCACTTTACAGAATCCTTCTACATCTAGATAGGAATCATCACCGTTCGAATACGCATGATATATGTCGGCTACTTTTTGAATTTCTTCTGGCGTAAATTGAATATTTTTACGGCTTACTGGTACACCCATTTTACGCAGATCCATAAACAAAATTTTCTCTTTGTCACGTTTATTTTTATTCAGGAAAAATACACAACTTGGAATTTGCGTACCGAGAAACAGTTTCGCTGGTAATACAACGATTGCATCAATTGCCCCCATGCTAACAAGAGCTTCCCGAACCTCACGTTCTCCTTTGGAGTTGGATGTCAGTGCACCATTAGATAAAACCACTCCAGCCTTGCCATTATCATTTAAATGGTGCCAGATATGTTGCAACCAAAAATAGTTAGCATTCGAATCTGTTTTATTCTGGCTGTCACGTACCTTTAGTAAACGGGGATCGTTACCTTCAATTTTATTTGCCCCCCACTCTTTGATATTAAACGGAACATTTGTCGCAATATAATCCACTTTCACATCCGAAAAATGATCGTTTAATAAAGAGTTCCCTAAACGTAAATCTGCATCTAAACCATGTAGCAATACATTCATCTTTCCAATCAAAATATTAAACTGATTGAGCTCTTGTCCAATGAACGAAAGGCTTCCTTTTTTCTCTGCATATCGTTCAGATTGAATAAACATGCCACCGCTACCCGCTGCTGGATCCATTAAACGTCCTTCTTGAGGGTCTAAAATATGAATAATTAGATTAACAATACTAGAAGGCGTAAAGAATTCACCGCCACGTTTCCCTTCAGAAGAAGCAAATTCCGTGATGAAATATTCATACACGCGCCCTAATACATCTACGGCATCTTTGCTATTAAAAATTTCATTGCTAAATAATTCAATCAATCCCCCTACTTGTTCGTTTGTAAGAGGAGATTGTTCATACATACGTGGAAGAATACCTTCAAGAGACTTATTATTTTTAGAGATGTCAGTCATCGCATCATCCAAGATTGTTTTTATCTTATCTGAATTTTTATGTGCCCGAATATAACTCCACATCGCTTTTTCCGAAATATAAAAAATGTTCTCAGCACCTAAAGCCTCTTGAATCATCAAGTTTTTTTCATCTTCTGGAAGTGCCTCCAAATCTTCAAACGTTAAACCAAATTCTTGAAATTTACCTTCTAATACTACTTTCGCACCATTTTCATACTTCTCGCTCAACGCGTGAAGAAATAAAAGCGGTAACACATATTTTTTATAGTCACCTGGGCTTACGCTTCCTCTCATTTTTACCGAAGCGTTCCATAAATCTTGCTGTAATGAACCTAAATCACTCGATACCTTTATATCAGACAATATTCGTCACTCCTGTATGATTCGTTTCTTTGATTACTATATTTCCATTATCTAATAATAAATTGTACTTATTAGGTTGTCTATGCTTAAAAAACTCCAATCTAATACGCTCATTGAGTCATTAAGCCATGCATCAAAAAAGGAATGATGTTTACATCATTCCTAACAATTCATATATAGGGTCCCGCCAACCAAATGACATAAAACCCACGCTAAGACATTTTTTGGAAGTGAAATCCTTGATTTTCGTACGCTAAGGGTTTTCTAGGGTTACAGCCCAAATACATGTAATTTTGAGTATTAGGCTTACTTTTATTTCTAAACAAAACCTATTGAACTTATAGCTAGGTTTTATTATGTCTATTTACAATAAAGATTCTGTCTTTGTCTATTATAGGTTAACCCTAATCATCCATTGGTCGGTTACTGAAAATACTTAATTCCAATCGTATGATTAGGGTGAATGATAATACGTTAAACAATGAAATATCAGATGTACTAAGAGTTTTTACAGCAAAATAACGGATAAAAAAAAACTGATTTCAAATCATTTTGGAAATAAAAGTAAGTCTATGACCTATTTTTACACGTATCTCGGCTGAACCCCTTTTGGGGAACACACCGTAATTTACTAATAATACATATGGAACATACTTTAATGTTAAACCTTTATATGCCCAAATATTTCTTTCATCTGCTTTTTGTATCATTTCCTTAAATTCTTTTTGGTACAAAAACGCATCATTTGATTTTTGATTCCCTTTCATAATCTCCTTGCATTTTTGATATATTGGCCATAAATTTGCAACTACTTCTCTTTTAATTCGTTTTGCATTTTCTTCATCTATTTCAGTTGGATAAAGATCTTCATATTTTTTGCGACTCTCTTTACTTGTAGGACAATTAGAATGAGGATAATGTGCGAAATGATCTGCCCTGTCTGGTGTAGCATCAGCTCTTACATACATACTTTTATCACAAACTTCACATATTGCATCTTGCCCTGGATATTTTATTTTCCATTTTGAGACATGAATTTCTTCATTTGTTTCTGGATCAATGACGTAATATCCCATTACGCTTCCCCCTTTGTACCAATCTCTTTTCCCTTTATTTTACATTATAATTTCTGATTTTTCGAAATATATGTGTGTTTTATTCTAAAAATATATATGTTTAATATGTATCAGCGCTATCTCTAATACGATACAATTGAGCTAAAAATAGCAAACAAAGAAAGCAAGAATGGGAGGAATGAGTATTTATGACTGAGTGTACATGTAATTGCCGCAAGTGCCGACATTGTATTCATAAACAAGGAGAAGCTTCAAATATAAAAACTGAAGAGGTAAAAGTTTCCTTATGGTTTAATCAATGGGAACGAAAATCATATATTACTTTATACAGAATAATGCTAAGCTCCTATAATAAAACCAATGAGGTGGTCTACAACAACTTGACAGATCGCTTTGATCAATACCAAGAGGAAATATATAACGAGCTCATTAATAATTATAGTAGCGATCCTGCAGATCTAGACTATACAGAAATTGGATCCGAAGCAAGTTATCGTGTAGAACAAGATTTATTAATGAAATATCAGTTTCATTTTTCATCACTCGTAAACCTCTATCAAGTATTTGAACAGCAAATACGTAAACTCCTGTATAAAGAACTAAATCATCATTTAAGTGGTGTACGTACAAAAGAGGAAATGCCAAAATTCGCAACAAAGTTTGGGGAAATTAAAAAATTATTAAAAACATTAAACTATCCTTTAGGCAATACGCCTTCATGGTCAACAATAGATGAATTGAATAAAATTGCTAATACCTACAAACATGGCGATGGAAATTCAGCTACAACTTTATATCGTCAGAATAAAGACATCTTTGTAAATGAAGCTACGTGTTTTTTTTATTATGACGAGGCCAAAACTAAAGAGGAAGAACAAACATACATTAATTCTTTAGATCCAAAGGAACTAGAGAATTATCGAAAAAACGAAAAAATGTTATTGATAGACCGTGAACTAACAACTAATATGGAAATTGTTTTGCGTCAAGATAAAACACCTTTTGAAAAATACGTCAATGCTATTATCAACTTTTGGGAAACATTCCCCAAACACTATGAAACTATGGTGGAAGTCGAAGAAGAATTGGCAGAAACTGAACTTTTATAATTAGATTATTACATTGGAGACGATTTTTAAAGATTCGCTTATGAAGTAACTTTACAAGGCCTTTTTATGTTCATATGTAAAAAGGATTCTGGTGCAAAAAACTGAACATATTTGCAAGTAATCCCTAAACCTTGGATATACTGATACTATTACTCTAAAAAGATGTGTAATCGGTATGGAAAAGAAAAATTTGTTCAAATCGAAGTACAATCGGTTTTTGCCTAAGCAAAACAAGAAATCAGAAAGCCGCAAAGCGCTTTTTTAAGAAAGTTTTGCGGTCTTTTCATATTTCAAAGACTCGTGTTATAACAGTCGACAAGAATCCAGCTTATCCTATAGCAAGCGAACAGTTAAAAAAAGAAAAAAGCATCCCTAACGGTATGCGACTTAGACAACAAAAGTACTTGAATAACATAGTAGAATAAGATCATCGCTTTATAAAGAAACGCATCCGTTCTATGCTAGGGTTCAAACGCTTTGACACAGCTACATCCATTCTTTCTGGAATAGAAGCTATGCATAGATTAAAAAGAACAGATTGATTTACGGGACCAGTCTGTCCAAAATCAGAAAGAATTCATCCATCAATTATTTGAACTTGTAGCATAAAGTACAATTCTGTTAGGAATATATACGTTTTACTGATTTTCATTTTATCTTTGCACCAGAACCAAATTTTTTCTCATAGATTGATAAATAAATAGGACATTTTATCAAATCACAATTATGTATAAATATGGTAAAATCATATTTATATATTTGCTGTTAGAAAGGAGGTGAATATGATGATAATGCAGATAATATTGTATTTTTTCTTCCCGGTAACATTGTTAG
The DNA here is from genome assembly GCF_030285945.1 of Bacillus arachidis. Lineage (NCBI taxonomy): Bacteria > Bacillati > Bacillota > Bacilli > Caryophanales > Bacillaceae > Bacillus > Bacillus arachidis. The sequence continues at coordinate 64,601 of NZ_CP127374.1, forward strand.
CTACTGTTTTTCTTTCTAAAAAATCACATCTAAGATCAATCTTCAAATTCATTCCAGCTGCTGTTTCAGTAATTTTAGCGGTTTTCTTCTATTCCTTGTTTTTATATAACAATGGAATAGGTGAGTTTATGTCCGCTCTCTTTTTATGCGGTATAACATTAGCAAATCTATTTTTAATTTTAGTATTTAAATTATTCAATAACGCTGCTCCAAGTAATTAGAAAAAGGGCTGTTAGAAGGTAACAGAAGTAGAGCATTGATTTTAAATGCTCTACTTCGTGTTCTTATTAACGGCAAGATTTAACTCTTAACCAAGCTAAGATAGCAGTTGCCATTGCGTATTTACCTTTATAAGGACGTACACAATCACCAAATGTATTGTCACAAGAACATTTGTCAAATCCGAACATTTCATAACAACGGTCATGAGCACGGCAACAAGTATCTACACCATTAATTGGTGTACCACCACCATATCGTCCGCCATTACCACAGTTCTTACCACAATGTTTATAACCGCCTGGTAAGCATCCATCAACTGACATATCTTTAGTATTCAATTTCTCTAAAGATTCTCCAGGAGTGTAGTTAGGATCGTTGTAAGGTACAGTGTTATCGAATTCTTCAAATTGACCGATGTTCTCGATTGCTGCAATATTAATAGTAGGTTGTTGGGATACCTCAAGTTTCTTATTTAGAGTATATTGTTTTACAGATCCTTCTTCTTTGTAGTCAGCACTAAAATCGTAATTAACTACGGTATCTCCGGCTTTGTTAAATGCTAAAATGTTTAATTGTACATTTCCTTCTTTGTTTTGTAAAACAAGAGATTTAACTATACTCACAACAGGTGGTGTTACTTCAAGTACATCAAACATGTAACCTAATTTAACTTCAAGATTCTTAACATCAATTGGTTGACGTATCGATACCTCGGCAATGAAATTTTGAAAATCTTTTTGTTCGGCTGCTTGTTTTAATGCTTCTTGAACCTCTTCTGGTGTCATGTAACGACCGTTTTCAATGTTATACATAATGAATTCCTCCTAGAGTAAAATTTGTGATTCTCTTATATAAGAGGAATTAAAAGATAGTAATTCAAAAAAGAATATAAAAATCTTTTCTTTAATTGGAATCTGCTTATTTGTAAGCTAAGAAGGCGGCTCTCAACAGGCGTCGCCTTTAACAAAAATGAGATTAAAAAAGTATAAGACAATGAAAAACCCCAAACTATGTTTTTAGTGGGGCTTTGATAAAGTAGTGAAAAATACATATGGAAATCTTGTAACGATTTAATTTTTTTCTATAAAATCAAAAAAAGTGGGCGCGGACATATTTTGTAGGAAAGGGATTTTTTCGTAAATTTTCATCATTATTTCTTGCTCTAGATCTTCTCTTTCTTGTATAGGAGTATTTCGCAAGCTCTTATTTATTTTTGGGGAGAACTTTACTATGATTTCTTCAAAATCAACCTTTGGACAATCTTCCATTATCATTTCACTCCAATTCTAGTTTCATTGCTTGTTTTAATTTTTTAATTGCACTTTTGTGATTATAAGAAATGGTTTGTTCAGACTCACCAAGCATCTGAGCAATTTCTCTATTGGTGTACTCTTTTAAATAAAACAGATTTAGTATTTTAATTTGTTTTTTAGATAACTTATTAAATTCAGAGAGCAACACCTCATCACTCAAGTGATTTTTTAAATACTTTTCCTCTTGTATAACATTATTATATGTTTCGTCTTCATCAGATGATGTTAGAACATCATGTATAGATGCTTGATTGCCGCCGTTATCCTCGACAGTAATATCTAGGTTTAATAAATTCCTCTGCTTATTAAGATTCACCTTTTTATCGAAGTCGATAGAATAGTAATGAATGAGTTTACTTACGTAATTGAAGACCTTCACTTGCTTGTAATGTGCTTTAAAGGATTGGTCCAAAAGTTTTTTGTTTGTAAGCGTTGGATTAATAATCGCATTTTTGAATAGGTTGAAATTTTCATCTTTCTCTAAAAAGTTACGAACTATAGGCTCGTTCATTCTTTTTCTATGTTTTTTTAGATAGTCCTCAATTTGTTTCTCTCTCATAAAATACCCTCCTCGCTATTAAAAGAGAAATCAACTGCCGAAAAATCAAAATAATAAAAATTTTCAACACAAAAAACCGAACAAAAGTTCTATCAACTATATTATCCCACTTTTCATCCTGATAGAAAATGGGTATATATAACTTTTTGTTTTTTGTGTTTTTTTCCTATATTATCCCATATTATCATGTTGATATGAAAAAATATTTGGAATTTTAAATGTTTGGAGAGTGTTCTTTTGGTTTTACTAAATAAAAATTTTGATATTTTTTCAGTTGCGTTCTCTTTTATAAATGGATAATAAAAAGGGGGAATTGCTATGAATAAACAAATTACTTTATATGGTCATAATGGTTGTAGTTTTTGTGTTAAAGCTAAGAAGTGGTTTGAAGAAAATAGAATCGATTATATTAATAAAGATGTAACAGATGAACAAGCAAGAAAAGAGTTTGAAGCTTATAATGCTGATGGAATCCCGTTATTTATCATTAAAGATAATGATAAGGAAACCGAAGAAAAAATAATTGGTTTCACTACCGCGAAGTTAGTTGAAGCACTAAGTAGGTAATATATTCTTATAAAAGAAATGAAGGGAAGTATCTTTCGTTTAAAGAGTTTAAAAATTTTACTATTCTATGAAAAAGGATGTTTCCTGTTTTGACAGGAGGCATCTTTTTTATTCTGTTTGTGCTGAGCATCATTGTTTAGAATAAATCCCATTCCGATTTCACATTGCTTCCTAATAATAAAATGCTCTTGAAAAATAATGTGTTTTTATTGTTTCAAATTCACATTTAGTGCTTTCTTATAGAGTATTTTTATTTTTGAACTCTTTTAGTTTGTTTTCGGTATTTTCTCTTTAATAATTATAATATTTTTCGAAGGAGAGAACATTATGGTTGTTATTACAGAGAGTCCGATAATGGTAAATGAAATATTCAGTAAACAAAAGGTTGATTCTTACGGAATCAATTTAATTAAAGCGAAAGATGTTTGGAATTCAAGTGAAAAAGGTGACGGAGTTGTAATTGCTGTTATAGATACTGGTTGTCATGTAGGGCATCCTTATTTAAAGAATAGTATTATCGGTGGATATAATTTTACAAATGATGATAATGGTGATCCTCAAATCTTTGAAGACTATCGTGGGCATGGTACTCATGTAGCGGGAATCATTGCAGCTGGAGAAAATGAGATAGGGAATGTGGGTGTTGCTCCTAGAAGTAAGATTCTTGTATTAAAAACGATTGATGCATATGGAAAAGGTAGTTATAACAAAGTAATAAAAGCGTTAATATATGCAATGGATTGGGTAGGGCCAAATGGTGAAAAAGTTTCTATAATTAATATGTCATTAGGTGGAATTGTTCATAGAGAAGACTTGTACACAGTGATAAAGGAGGCTAGGAATAAAGGGATATTAATTGTTGTGGCTGCAGGTAATGAAGGAGATGGGAATACGGATACTATAGAGATTTCTTATCCAGGATTCTATCAGGAAGTAATACAAGTAGGTGCAGTGAATCAATTAGGGGAGATTTCATTGTATTCAAATACGAATATTAATTTAGACTTTGTAGCTCCTGGAGATAATATTGTATCAACATTTCTAGATGGAAAATATGCAGAATTAACCGGTACATCGATGGCTACACCTTTTGTTTCAGGTGCACTTGCTTTAGTTTTGAATATGATTTCTTCTCAAACGAATAACCCGATAGTTGCATCACACTTAGCATACTTTTACTTAGTTAAACATGCAAAAAAATTAGGGCATTCATATCTTGAAGAAGGAAATGGTCTAATACAACTAATTTAGAAAGGTGGTGTGAGTAACTTGGATCCTAATCATTTAGAACCATGGTTTTCGGCTATTGGTAATTTTGGATTCCCTGTTGCATTAGCTGTTTATTTATTAATTAGATTTGAAAAGAAACTTGAAAGATTAACAGATGTCATCGAAACATTGAAAGATGTAATTCGAATGAAATAAATTTAATTTTGTTTTGATAACTCAAGTATTTGTTCCTCTTTTTATAAATGTATAGTTTTTTAAATGTAGGAGGGACTTATATGAATAAAATTGAAAAAGAACTCAAAAGATACAACGAACTTAAAAAGGATTTAATGACCATTACCAAATGCTTAGATTATTGTCAAGCAGATGATGTTTGTTTTTATCAAGATTTAGCTATGGTTTACACAAATAAATTACAGAGCTTTCATAATTTCATTGAAAAAGAGTATGGTGTTAGTATTTTCTGCACCTTCAATAGAGATTAACAAAGTAGTATTTAATCATCAATTTGAGAAAAAAGCGAATTAATTTTTGTATAAAATTTTCAATTTTGCGAATTAAAAGGAATTTATGGCGGCATAGCCAAGTGGTAAGGCAAAGGTCTGCAAAACCTTTAGCATCGGTTCGAATCCGATTGTCGCCTCTATAAATGGTGACATAGCCAATTAGGAAAGGCAAAAGTATAGCATAAACTTAGAGTGTTGGTTCGAATCCAACTGTCACCTTAAAAAAGAAAACTAGTGATTGCTAGTTTTCTTTTTCCTTCTCTTTCTCTTTCTCTATATAATCAAAAAAACCAGGTGGTTCTTTAATTGCTTCCTCTTTTGCTTTTATTAATTCTTCTTCTAAATCTCTTTGAAATTCTTTTATATTTTTAATATCTGTTCTAAACATCCCCATACCCCCTCTGATTTATCCAAATATTATCTTAATTTTAATATTTGGATAATCGATTTTGAATCTATTAAGATTATTTACAAATAGATTTAAATTTCTCTTAAAGTTAATTTTAAAGCTATTTAAGATTAAAAACATATAGGTTTTTAATTTTTAATGAATTCTTCCACTTTAATAAAGACGAAGGATACAAAATCTTTGGCGCAATTCTATTTGTTTCATTCTATGTCTTAAACGGAGAAAATTGCTAGTTAAGTTATATTTTAAGTGCTTAAGAATTAAGCTAGAAAGACTTATAGTGTGAGAAGGATATGAATAGAGTGAAGTGAAACAAGATTTATGTTTCAACATAAGAAAAAAATTATTAAACGATTTAAGATTATCAGAGTGTATTTAATTACTCTATATTAAAAAAGGAGTTGTGAGTCATGAAAAAAGAGAACAGTGAAATTAAAGAACAAGGACACCCGGATCCGGGATACCCAGATAGTTGCGGCCCTAATAGATACTGTACTACACGAGAAACTTGTTGTGGTAAAAGTAGATATTGTCAAGCCTGTAAGAATATAGGTTACCTCGGCTATGAGTGTGTTAAATCTTGCTGATACAAGATTAAATTACATTATTTGAGTCTTAGCTAGAGATTTTAGATTAATGCTATCCTTCGTAAAAGCTTTGGTAAAGTAACTATGTCCTATTGACATCAAAAGGTTCAAAGTCTTCTAGATTTTGAACCTTTTGGGTTTTAATTACCACAATATTAATGGAGACACATAAAATTCGTTTCTTTTCATTTTAAATTACAAATTTAATATTCAATTTTAATTACAAAAACTCTAAAGCTTGTGCAATGGACCTTCAAACCTTGGACATACTGATACTAGTACTCTAAATAAGGACGTGATTAGTATGAAAAAACAAAATCTATTCAAGTGGAACATTATCAACCTGATATTATTTTATTAACCGTAAGATGGTATCTACGATACAACCCCAGTTTTCGTGATTTAGTCGAAATGATGGAAGAACGCGGGTTATTTATTGCTCATACAACCATCATGCATTTGGTTCATCAATATGATCCTGAATTAAATGAGCGAATAAGGTGTCATCTTAAGACAACCAATGATTCTTGGCGAGTTGATGAGACGTATGTGAAGATCAAAGGTCAATGAATGTACCTATATCGTGATGTTATTCAAAAGGAAATACAATTGATTTTTATTTAAGTAAAACAAGAAATCATAAGGCTACAAAGCGCTTTTTCAAAAAATTTTTGCGGTCTTTTTATGTTTCAAAACCCCGTGTTATTAAAATAGACAAGAACCCACAATTGTTGAGTTGAAGAAAGAGAAAAAGATGCCTATAGGCATCAAAATCAGACAGATAAAATATCTGAATAACATTGTGGAACAAGATCATCGTTTTATTAAAAAGAGAGTTCGTTCGATGTTAGGATTGAAATGTTTTCGTACAGCCAAATCTATTCTTTTCGGAATAGAAGCGATGCATATCATTAATAAGGGACAACTTGCTTTACGAGACAAGTCTATCCAAGATCAAGTGAGGTTCATTCATCAACTATTTGGAATAGCTGCATAAGAACAGATTCCATTAGGAATCTATATACCTCTTTCAAATGGATGTAATCTTTGCAACAGAACCCAAAATACAGTGATTTGCTCTTTTTTCTCTTTTAATAATTCATAAGTTTCTTCTTGTAGGCCATTCATATGGCTCCCTTCTTTATATAAGCGTATCATACCTAAATTAAAATACTGTTTTATAGACGTATTTCTCAATATAGTTATTGAAAGGGTTCTCTAGTATTACGGATTTATTTTTTGTTAATAATTATGGTGCGTTAAATTATTTAAATATGACTCAAAAAAGTCCCTCTAAAAGAAGCCAATTAATTATTTTACAAGATTCTTCTGTATTTCCTCTAGTATAAGCTTTGCACCTGCTGGGCTTAGCGTAATCTCTCCGTTTGCTAAAGAAATATTCTTATCAGATACTTCTTCTGTTATTACACAAGCACTATTCGCTTCATATTTTTTCAAGATGATTTTTTCACCTTCTACATAAATTTCTAATGGTGTCTTTTCTTCAATTTCCAGCGTGCGTCTTAACTCCATTGGTATCACTATACGTCCTAATTGATCTAATTTTCGAGTTACTCCTGTTGATTTCATGAAACCTCTCCCTCGTATATTATTTTTTAGTTACTCTTTCAAGCGACGATTTAACACAATGTTCTCTTGGACGTCTGAGGATATTCCTAGATAATGAAAGTAAGGATCATTTGGGACAATTCTCCCTCTCCCTGTAGGCTTTAACTACATTAAAAGACTGTTTCCCAGTGTTCGCTTTATTCTTCCTACTCACAGGCTGTTCTCCTTAATTCAAACCTAGCTGTTAGTAGCGCTAGGGCGGCTTTTGAAGCAAGGGTAAGTTCTTATACACGAGGATGTTGGTCAGCGTTCACACTAGGGATATCCCCAGACGTCCAAGAAAGAGATTTTCCAATGATTCTAAAAGAAAGGAGGAACTCTCTCATGAAACTATTTGTTGGTTTAGATGTGAGCTCTCAAGATGCAAAAGTTTGTTTTTTAAATGGTGAAGGTGATCGATTAGAATCGTTCACCATTACAAATGACTTACCTGGAGCCATAATATTAAAAGAAAAAATTCTGAACACAGCTTCCAAATTAACCTGTGAAGTGATTAAGATTGGCTTAGAATCTACGTCGATTTATAGCTACCATCCAGCTATGTTTCTTCACAATGATAAGGAGCTAAGAACCTACGGTTCTCAAGTGTTTATGATTAATCCAAAACAAATTGCAAACTTTAAGAAAAGTTATCCAGAGATGGATAAAACAGATGCCATTGATGCATTTGTCATTGCAGACTATGTTCGTTTTGGACGTCATACGATGTCGATTGTGAAGGAAGAGCAATACATTGCCTTACAACAGTTAACTCGTTCTCGTTATCAACTCGTACATGCCTTAACAAAAGAAAAACAACATTTTCTTCAACACTTAGGATTAAAGTGTAGTCAATTTACACAAGACGTTGGGTCCTCTGTCTTCGGAAATGCCATGATGGAATTATTCTTAGAACGATTCAGCTTAGAAGAACTCGCTCAAATGCCCTTACAAGATCTCGCTCTTTTTCTTCAGGAAAAAGGAAAAAATCGTTTTGGTAATCCAGAAGAAATAGCAAAATCCATTCAAAAAGCTGTCAGAGGATCCTATCGTTTAAGTAAAGTGGTAGAAGATTCTATTGACCTTCTACTAAGCACCTCCATCCAGATTATGCGCACGTATCAAGCTCAAATTAAAGAGATTGAGAAAGGTATAGAAAGTTTGATGTCATCGCTACCTCAAACGCTTGAAAGCATTCCAGGTATAGGTCCTGTATTCGCAGCCGGTATTGTGGCTGAAATTGGTCAAATTGAACGCTTTACCGATGAAACACGAATCGCCAAATACGCAGGTCTATTCTGGAAGAAATATCAGTCTGGTCGCTTTACTGCAGAAAACACGTCATTAACACGATCAGGGAATCAGTATCTACGTTATTACTTAGTTGAAGCCGCCAACTCTGTAAGGCGTCATGTCCCTGAATATCGTGACTATTATGCGAAAAAATCTGCCGAAGTACCTAAGCATAAGCACAAACGAGCCCTCGCATTAACCGCAAGAAAATTTGTTCGTTTGGTGGATGCGCTACTACGCAACAACCAAATTTACACGCCCGGAAGGAGCGTTGATAGATGATGTCTACTGACATTCTTCCTTCTTCTATATTCCATTAATTTACAAATTATTAATGGTCTAGTTTCGTATTGCCTTTTTTAAGCTGAAATAACAAATTAAGTGTTTAAATTACTAGAATCATTACTTGACATCACACCACAGGTCTTATATATTCTATAGCTCTATATTTCATACCCTATGCTATTTTTTATTTTAACAAGCTTTCTCCGTACATGAAAAATATTATGATTCAAAAACTAATGTTCAGAACAAAGATATTTGAAATAAATTTTTGGGATGTTTTTTAAAGCAGCTATTCAGGTTCCCCATTCATTGTAAACAAACCAAGGGGGATTTTGGAACAATAAATATAACAAATTTGGTTTTAAGATGTGGGAATTTTATTTTAAAATGATAACAATATATTTTTATAGTCATTCAACATAATATTGTATGTTTTGTTTGTTTTATATATTAATTGTTTTATATGTTTTATATGTTTATATGTTTTAAGAGCATGAAATGTATTGATATATAAGGGATTATGACACTTAACTATAACAAATTTGGTTTTAAATATAACAAATTTGGTTTTAACCATAACAAAAATGGTTCTAAATATAACAAATTTGGTTGCTCAACTATAACAAAAATGGTTCTAAATATAACAAATCTGGTTTAACCATAACGAAAGTGATTCTAACTATAACAAATTTGGTTGCTTAACTGTAACAAAAATGGTTCTAAATATAACAAATTTGGTTGCTTAACTGTAACAAAAATGGTTCTAAAGGTAATAAGTTTGGTTACAGCCTTTACAACTCTAAAGATTTACATAATGCTTTTATGTAGAACAAAGTGCTTCACAACCTTAATAGTGAAATTTATATTGTTGAGATTGATAAAAAATCAACTATAACAAAGGGGGGATATTTGTTATAGTTAGTGTAGCAGTAGAGGTAGGAAAGAAAGGACGTATGTAAGTATGTCTATAAATCAAGATTTACAGATTAAAGAGAATAATATTGTTTCAAAATCAAATACTTTGATTGAAGCAAATTCACGTTTAAATTTAGTAGAACAAAAAATGTTACTTTGTTTGGCTAGTAATATTGAACCCAATGATCGGGATTTTAAAACTTACACTTTCCCCATTAAACATTTTCACGATCTACTTGGTTTAAGTGGGTCTACTAAATATTCGGAGTTAAGCAAAATTACAAAGGATTTATTATCAAAAGTAATTGAAATTCGAGTAGGGGAAGAGCTGATACAGGTATCCTGGCTTTCTTCAGCAATTTATAACAGAAATAAAGGAACAATTGATATGCGTTTTGATCCGTTATTAAAGCCATTTCTATTAGAATTAAGTAACAAGTTTACAAGTTATAGATTGGCTAATGTTGTTAAACTGAAAAGTACATATGCTATACGTATTTATGAATTACTTAAACAATATGAAGATTTAAAGGAACGTACAATTAGTCTTGAAAATTTAAGGTATTACTTAGATGCAATGGATGTATACCCTAATTATGCAAATTTCAAGCAACGTGTTTTGAAACCTTCTCAAAAAGAATTAAACCAAAAAACAGATATTTCTTTTGAGTTTGAAGAAATTAAATTAGGTAGGAAAGTACAAAAAATAAGATTCATTATCGGTAGTCAAAAAAAGAAAAAACCCGATTTAGTTCGATTTGAAAAGAAATTAGATCAATTTCAACAGCCAAATACATTTGAACAAAAAATTAAAAGATTTGAAGAACGGTGTAAAGAAAAAGTATATCCTAAAGTATTTAAGAAATGGGAAAAGCATAAAGAAATTGTATTAGAAATAATTGAAGATATACGTTTTCGTTCTGATATTGATTCACCAATCGGTTATGTAGAATTTATTCTAAATTCCCGATTAAAAGAACTATCTGATAAAGAAATATCAAACCAAAGTAGTCAAATTGAAAATGAGTCCCATAATGATAACAATGTATTAGATATTGATAACATTATAGATTCAGTAATTAGTAAATATTCAACATCTACAGGAACTGTAGCTACATTTTTAGTTAAAGATACAGCAATCAAGGAACTAGTTAGAGTTGTTACATTAGAAGAAGCTGAAGCCATTTGGAAAGAATATGAAGTGTTTGTCATGGATAAAATTTATGAATGTATTAAAAAAAATAGAAGAAAGAAAAGATACTAGTGTTGCATATTTCCCCAAAAGCCCCTTTGAAATAAACAAAACCCACAGAAAACATTCTTGTTCTCTGTGGGTTTTCTATGGAATTGGAATAAAATTTGATTATTAAAAAAGTCCCTTCATAATGCTAAAAGGGGTACCGCCACATCACCATCAAGCTAAAATTTTATAGCACCCCCAGAACAAAATTTTGTACTAACTTGTAACAAAAAAGCTCATTTTTTCGTTTTGGGGTAATTCTGAATTCTTAAGTTGATGGGCATGCGGCTGTACCCCAATAATGTCTGTAAAGATATATAAAATAAACAGATGTCTGTAAAGTTAAAAATGAACATTTATAGACGTGGTTTTTTATAGTTTTTTATGTATCTGTAAAAGTATACTTTTACAGACGAGTTGAAGGGCTCACTTAAGACTACATACAACAAATCTAAAACGTACATTTTTAGGACATAGTTTCTAGAGTGAGTTTTTGGGGAAGTTTCCAGCAAAAAAACAGCGAAAATTGATTAATGTCCGATTATTCAGAAAATACTTATTTTTGAGAGGTGATAGCTACAACAATTATATAGGGAAGTATGATATATTTGAAAAAGCGCCCTGTTTACAGGGCGCTTCACTTTTACCTAATGACTAATATTAGCACTTGGGTATAATGTTGTTCCTCCAATTGAAACTTTTATTTCATTTGTTAATGGAACATTTTGTTCATTAATAATTGTTCTCCACCATTCCCATGCAAGACCTGTACATTCTCTCGCTACGACTTTTACATTTTTTGAATTCGGCGGAAGTGGTATGACTGTATTGAAATGAGCAGTTCTGTCTCTGCCGTTTCCTTCCCAGGTTTTATGGGTTAGTACTTCTTTACCATTTTTATCATATGAGAATTCATCCCAAGATACATCAAATTGAGCAACATATCCACCAGTATGATCAAGCGTCATTTTAGCACGAGAATATTCTGTAGTTGTAGTCTCAATATAATCTGTATTGTTATGAACAGCAGCAGTTGAGTTATCTTTTAAGAAAGTGCTTGTATATGAAATTGGGTATGCTGGATTTTTAGAACTTAATTCTGCATTATCTTTAATGATATTTCGGATTTCATTAAAATCTTTTGTAACAACCTTGTTATGCTCTTTTGCATCTCCGCCTAATACTACAGCGGTAAAGGTACTGTCTTCAAAAATATCTTTGTACTGTCCACTCGCTTCAACGCTTTGATTCTTAATTAAGGCTTTAAAAGCAGCTTGTACATCTTTACTCTTAGATGATGTTTCTAATTTCACATAAACTGTTCTACCATAAGCTACATTTGATACCATAACAGGCGGAGCCGCCTTACTTACCCCTTTACGAGTTAACTCATCAAACGTAACACTATTATCAAAAAGGTCTGATGGATTGTTAGGTAGTTCTGCACTTACGGTATAAAAGATTTGCTTATATGCCGCAACCATCACTTTTTTCTCTCCATTTGCAACAGCATTAAAGTCAATGTTCAGTGCATTGTCAAGATATTTAGCGTTAACATTAAGAGCACTTGCTATTTGAGATTTACTATACACCATAGATTCTGTATACTGCATTCTTGCAGGTAACGTATGTGTTTTTGAATACTTTTGATTCCAAGTAGATACTAATTCATCTACTGCACCAGACACATTACCATATGTAGGATTTTTGACAGTAATTGTATTGTCTTTTCTCATGCCAGGTAAGTCTATACTAATATTCAAAGGTTTTCTTTTAGCTACTAACAAACTAGGTTGATTATCTGCAAAAGCTTTATTTGCAAGTTGTACTGCTCCTGGATATGTACGATTAGCCACAGAATCAATAATCGAAATATCGACTGGTGAAGTTGTAAGGGATTTTTTCTCACGTTCAACTACTACAAATTTACCATTTGAATTTGTACTTTCTTTCGGAACAAAACTCTCTACTTTATCACCATTTACTGCTAAAACCTCTTGATTATTATACTTAAGATTTGCTATACCAGTATCAATGCCACTTGCATTTTTTGTTGCACCAGCTGAATTACCTGTTTTTGTTTCCGCAAATGAAATAGATGAATAACTAATAGTGCTGAAACTAACTAATAAACATGCTAATAATTTGATTCCTTTAACACTTTTTTTAATTTTCAAAAAATTCATTCCCTTCTTTTTTTCGTATTAAGGTATGATAATTGCTGAAAAACGAACTTACATTACTGCTTTTAAAAGTTCTTGAACCATTGGAATTAATCCACCGATAAATTTTAAAACTGCCGTTGCGATTGTCATATGATTTCCTCCTCTCATCTGTACCTTAATTCATCTTCGCTATACAGATCATTTGTATAAATAATTGTGCTGAAAAACGAACTTACATTACTGCTTTTAAAAGCTCTTGAACCATTGGAATTAATCCACCGATAAATTTTAAAACTGCCGTTGCGATTGTCATATGATTTCCTCCTCTCATCTGTACCTTAATTCATCTTCGCTATACAGATCATTTGTATAAATAATTGTGCTGAAAAACGAACTTACATTACTGCTTTTAAAAGCTCTTGAACCATTGGAATTAATCCACCGATAAATTTTAAAACTGCCGTTGCGATTGTCATATGATTTCCTCCTCTCATCTGTACCTTAATTCATCTTCGCTATACAGATCATTTGTATAAATAATTGTGCTGAAAAACGAACTTACATTACTGCTTTTAAAAGCTCTTGAACCATTGGAATTAATCCACCGATAAATTTTAAAACTGCCGTTGCGATTGTCATATGATTTCCTCCTCTCATCTGTACCTTAATTCATCTTCGCTATACAGATCATTTGTATAAATAATTGTGCTGAAAAACGAACTTACATTACTGCTTTTAAAAGCTCTTGAACCAT
>NZ_CP127375.1:0-9872 GCF_030285945.1 Bacillus arachidis
TGAGAGTCTTCAAGGGTTCTCCTTAATAGGAGGAAACGATATGGAAAGAGTGCTGCAAGTGATTGATAGTAATTTGAAACTCAAGAGCTGGGTTAAACAGGTACTAGCTGTAGGCGGAATGTTAGGGTTCTGCTACTTGGTGTTATATGTTTTTAGTTTCTTACTTGTTTTATAAATACTATACAACTACACTAGTGGAGTCTTGCCTACAGAGGTAAGGCTTTTTTGTTTTATCTAATTTTTTGTCTCATACTTAAAAATAGAGAGGAAAAGATTTTATAGAATAATTGATCAAGACTTGTTTATTTTTGGTAAATCATATTGATTAGTATTTAATTTTTTTTAGGAGATGTTATATGTGCAAGTGTAACTTGCTCTTTTTTATATTATAACCTTTTATTTTTATATACATATAATATATTGATAATTAATTGTAAAGGAGAAGTATGTTATATGACACAATTGGAGGAACTGGAAAAAGATGTTAATCAAATGAATCTAGATTTAAAAGCTATTCAACATGATGTGAAAAATTTAGAAGCAAGAATACTAGTAGCTGAAAGGGATGTTTTAACTATTAATAAACAATTAGATAAAATCAGTGCGAATACTACATGGATTTTACGATTGATCGTAAGCGCATTGGTAACAGGGGTACTTGGTGTACTCGCAAGAAATTTGTTATAGGAAAAAAAGGTGTTGGTCAATCAAAACGGACCTAGCGAAGCAGAGGGAGTATTTGACTTGACCAACTGCACGATACCCAAACCCGGGGTTGGCACCGAACAAACTACCGTTTGTTCCTGCCAACCGGCGAGGGAGCCCCTCAAGGATTGAGGGGTTGGGGAGTTCGATTGAAGGGGGGCTGGGGAAGGGTTCCCCAGTGGGTTTGGGCAAAGCCCAAGGTTTGTTTTTGCCATGCTGGGCATGGCTCGGCAAAGCCGAAAAGCGTCGCAGACCCCTATCGATTTTGATGCGAAAGCGTCAAAATACGTATAGGGTTACGTTAATTGACTCCATTTCGTCGCTTTGCTAGACTTATGGTATCAATTAATCTAGGGGAAGTGGTGGCACTTTATGTTGTTCTCTATTTCATTTAATCAATCTCACCAAAGTTCATTAAGCCATAATAACAGGGAAAACATTCATGGGAATCCTGGCATCGATCCATCCAGGTTAGACGAGAATATCTACTTTGTTCAAAAGGACATCCGAAGTGTATACAAGGATGTCTTTCAAGAAGCGGTGGACAAGTATAACGAGAAACAAAAACGGAATGACCGTAAGATTAAGGATTATTATGAAAAAATACGTAAAGATGAAAAGACACATGAGCAACGAGAACTCGTTGTAGCGATTGGGGAAGGCAAGGACGACCCAAAGTATAGGGAGGCCAAAAAAGAAGCGCTTAAGCGCTATGCTGAAGCGTTTCAAGAGCGGAATCCAAATCTAGCAGTCTATAACATGGTTTTACATGATGATGAAGCCAATCCCCATCTACATATTAACTATGTACCGAATTTCGAAAGTAGTCGAGGATTAACGAGGCGTGTCGGAATGGATAGAGCCTTGCAACAACAAGGCATAAAAGGAAAAGGAACGGAACTCATTGCGAATTGGAGAACATTAGAAACGGCTTATATCGAGGAATTAGCAAAAGAACATATTTCTGATTTTGAAAGGGCCAATGTAGGGTCTCACAAGTACATGAAAGTCCGTCAATACAAGGAATATGCAGAAACAAAATCATTTGTTGAAAATCAAGTACAAGAAAAAGAAACGCAATTACAAGTTGTTGATCATCATTTGAAAGATGCTGAAGAAAAAGCAAAAGAATTACAGATGATGAAAAAGCGTTTGGAAAGTGATGTCGTTGATAAGTACAAAGAATTAGAGATAGTAAAACAACAAGTAGAGAGTGAAAGTGAAAAATTGCAGCTAATTGGTCAGCGTCATATAGAGTTAGAAAAAAGAGTAGAACAAATGCAAAAAGAATTAGATGGTGTTAAGGATCAAGTACCAAATGAACCTATTAAAATTCCATTTTTGCGTAAAGAAGTAATAACAGAAGTACAGAATAATAAAACGTTTGGGAAAGCTGAAGTCACGAAGAAAAAAACTGGGAATTATGTGTTATCACCAGAACAATATCAAGAATTAACAAAACAAGTGAACGCAGCGGTTACTATTAAAAAGGATTATGAGCGTTTGAGAAAAACAGACTTTGTGAAAGAGTATCAAAGTTTAAAAATGACTACAGAAGGTTGGATGGAAGAGAATAGGATATTGAAACAAGAAAAAGGTCAGTTAAAAAAAGAAGTTAGTGTATTACATAAGGAAATAGGGTCTTTAAAAGCTCATATAAAGGATTTACAAACAAATATAAGGGTTTTATACCAACAAACGAAAAAAGCTTTAAAAGAGCAATTTCAGACGCTTAGAGAGCTTGTTAAAAATGAATTGGTTGGTAGGGGAGTTAATAATCATTTTGAACAGGAAGATAAGAGGGAAATGAATAAGCAGAGAGGGTTTGATATGGAAAGATAGACGTGATAATAGTGAAAAAGAGAATTGGTTTTTAGTAGATGGAAACCTTTAGTAATGTATTTCATGTTATTATAAAGAAAGATGTAATAAACGAGAAAAACCGCCCATGCTTTGGTCGGCAGGCGGTTTTTCATAATAAGGTTGGAATCAACCAATATATATTCTATATACATTCTAACATATAAAAGTTGATTCCTTCCACTAAGGGAGAGAATTATTTTATGACAAAAGTTGTAGATTTTGGACAAGCTGAAAGAAATGCTAGAAAAAGAGATTTAGAAATTGAAAATGAACAATTTAAGCAAGATCATAATGAGGTTTCAAAAGCTGAATTAGAAAAAGCTATGGAAATTATGGCTAAAGCTACTGGTAAAGAGCTGTACATAGGTACTAAAAAAAGTCCTCAATCGAAAGTGAGGTTTGTTCAATTGATTCAAGATAATTGGAACTATGCTTTGGAGACAGGATATTTTACTGATGAAGAAATACTATTTTTAATGCGCATTCAACGATTTTTACAATTTAAAAGTAATTGTATAGTTGATGATATTCATTCTAGAAGTGCAGTTCCTATGACTCAAACGCAGATTGCTGAACGTCTTGGAACGAGTAAACCTAAGGTTAGTCGAGTATTAAAGCAATTACAAGAAAAAGGTATTGTAGTAAAAGCAGTAGGTCAAGAAATTGAAGGTAATAACGTACGTACTAACGCAATTTTTATTAATCCTAACATTATGTTCTCTGGTGAACGTGACAATATTGAAGTTACTTTAAAAGCATTATTTATAAAATCCAAACCTTTATTAAAAAAATTTCCAATAGCCCTTTTTTAAGGGCTATTTTTTATGTTTTCGTAGTTACCTAATTTGATAACTAATGTTACCTAATTTGATAACTACGAAAATACCTATAAATCCTTGATATAACAACATTTTTATAACCAAATAAGGTTAATTTACTCTCACTCTCTATATAAAGCTAAAAGTTCTGCAAGGAACAGGTAGTATTTTTGAGCAAAGAACGCTCAAAAATCTCCACCTTTTTCGCTACGCTCCATCCTGGCAAAACTTTTTTCGGCTCGTGTGCTTTTCTCGCCAAGCCGAAGGACAAAAAGCAATGCAATGGTTCTCGGCTTGGATTAGCAAGTATACGAGCCGAACCGCTAGATCATTAGTTCTAGATTTTCTCTTATTCGTTATAACGCTATGTTTTAAACCGTGGGGTTTCGTCCCCACACGACGAGCCAGCACTCCAAACAAAAAGCAATGGAAGATCAAAAGATAAGATCAAAACAAAAAAACTAGCACTTTCAAAAGATGCTAGTTGACGTAAAATCTGTTCTCGGAAGTTGATCTTGTAGCGCTCTCTCTCGTAATTCACTATGTTTTTCAAAGAAAATAGTGAAAGGCAAGGCGATGAATACATTTACAAAATGACAAAACTGTAAGAATATACGAATGTTTGTAAGAAAGTTCGATGTTTTCCTTTTTCTTTTTTTATTATAGTGAAAAAGAAGAACGAAATATTCTCTTATGTAGGAAAGGAAGATAATAATGATTGATCTATTAAATAAATGGATGTTAGAAAGTACAACCAATTTTAATATCGTTGTAGGACTTACAGCACTTCTATTTTTGGGTTCAGTAATTGCACTTATTATTATTTACAAAAAAATTGGTAAACCAGATGAAAGAACAAATGCTATTTATTTAAAAATTACTTCTCGTATGTTTACTACTCAAATTTTAATGAATGCTATATTTATTTCTTTAGTTGGTAAAGATATTGAGAATTTCCGCCAAATCTTTATATTATTTGAAGCTTTTGTATTCTTTATTGGAGCTATTTATTCGTTTAAATTATATAGACAGGAATACAAAAAAATTATTTATAAGAAACAATAAAAAACAGTAGTGATTTTACACTACTATTTTTTATTGTTCATTTTCAAATGTAAACTTTTCATTTTTAGTTAACTGTATATTATATACATATGAGGTTAACATAACGTCCTATTATTGGTAGTTCTTTCAATCCAAGAATCCATTCACACCAAGGGTTTCTCTTATTCTCCAACATTATGAAATATGCAGGATTTTATACATTCCCGCAATGGTGCGAGTTTTCGGGTTCTGATTTGTTGCCAGATATGCGGGAAAATTGTATAAAATCCTGCATATTTTCTTGTTTTAAAATTAAAATTTCACGTATAATAATTGAAATTTTTTCATGAAATTCCTATTTTCCTAACATTCGTTGAAAAAACGATTTTTTTGAGTTATTTTCTTCTTGTTTCTCGATGTAATCTAGTACTTTATTTAATCTTTCTTTCAATTCTTCATTTTCTCTTTGTATTTCAGCGTTCTTTTTTCGTTCTTTTTCTGTTCTTTGCCGTTCTTCTAGCAATAACTCAAGAATTTGCTTATTTTGTTGTGCAATGATTTCGTGTTGTTGCAAGGTACATGCTAATTGTTTATTTGTTTCTTGGAATGTGGAAAGAAGATCTTCTTGGTAACGTTCCTTTACCGTTACTTTACTGTTCTCCGAAATAAGAACGCTATGCGTTATTTCAGCGTTATCCTGTTCATTTGTAAGGGTTTGTACAGCGTTTTCTAATGTCCGGCTACCATCCGCCATTAAGTCTTTCATTCGTTTCAATAACGCTATATCTTTTTCGTAATAAATACGTTGATTTCGTGAATTCCTCTCAAATATGTATTGAGCATTCTCCAATGCTAAACTCCATTTTCGGAGGGTGTTGCTGTTTAAATTTAGGTCTTTGCAGACTTCAGCAGCAAAATAACCAAAATCCATGGGAATTCCTCCTTCTATGAACCATTCTTCTAGCGTTATTCTACTGTTCTCTTTGTGTTATAGCAATTCTTTAAAGGAATGCTTATCTCCTTTATACAGTTGAATTTTACACAAAACGTATTACATAACATCACTGCAACCGTAAATTGACAAAATGCATTTGTAATAATATAGAAAAACATTTTTGGTTTTGAGATAATCCAATTATTAGAAGAAAGGAGTTCATATATATGACCTTTGGTGAAAAACTTTTTAAGTTAAGAAAAGAGAAAGGACTTTCTCAGGAAGCTTTAGCTGAAAAATTAAACACTACAAGACAAGCAATTAGTAAGTGGGAAAATAGTCAAGGGTTTCCCGAAACTGAAAAACTCCTTATGATCGGAAACATTTTCGAGGTATCTATTGATTATTTGTTAAAAGATACGGTGAAACAAATCAAAGAAAATGAAAAAGGATATTATGTAAGTAAAGAGATGGCAGAAGGTTATTTATTAGATCAACGTAAGATATCTAAATATGTTGCTTTGGGCATTAGCCTACTTATTTTATCCACTGTACCCTATTTAGTTTTTCAAAATACAGCTCTTTATACATTTCTTATCATTCTAATTGCTACGATTGGGGTTGGAATACTTGCAACCGCAATATCTATAGAAGATCATCAATATAAAATACTCAGCAAAGAGGCTTTACTATTTGATCAAAACTATCTAAAAGAATTGTTAATCAGATATAACCATAATAAAAAAAGATATACTGTTGTAATAATAGTGGGAGTTTGTTTAATCGTAGCAGGTGGATTACCTTTTTTATTTGAAAAAAAAGGTATTGTTTCAGGAGTTTTAATACCTTATTATCCATTTTGTGTAGGTTTAATTACTTGTGGTTCCTATATTTTGCTTCGCACCTTAATAATACTTAATTCGTATTTGTTACTGGTAAGGAATGAAGAATATGTGAATAGATTAAGTTTTAAGCTTCTAAAAAAAGGAAGAAAAAAATTAGAAAATATTTAAAATGACTTCCGCTAACGATAATTATGTAAATGAGCTATCCAAATGGATGGCTTATTTTATTTTTTTACTTAGCGTGGATTTTTTCCGAAATGCTGGCGATACCCCTATTAGCTTTTTGTATGATGTCTGTACATGAAATTAGTTTCACTGAAATATTCAACCTCATCTCATGTATTACATTTGTTATACGCTCTTGTCCCACTTCTGCGAGAAAATCCAATTTTTCTATGTCATCTTGTGTAAATCACAAACAGATATAAATTGATATAGACTAATTATTTACATAATATTCCATATTTTAAATAAAAAGTATAAAATAGGGTTTTAAATAAATAAAAGGGGTGGTTAAAAGATGAAAAAACTTGTTAGCCTTACTCTAGCTTTTATTTTCGCTTGGTCCTTAATGGGGGTAGGACCTACTTCAGCTGCTGGGAATATCGAAAAAGTAGATGAGCGTACAACATTTGAAGAATTAACATACGAAGAAGCTATGGAACGCATTGCTAATTATAGTGGTCTTTCTATTCAAGAAGTTAAACTTGAAAATCCTAATAACCTACAAACTTTAGGTACATGTGGTTACGGTGAAGCAAGAACTCAATTAGATGTCTCTACATTTTATCAACCTTATTTAGTTGTTGTTGTTGATAAATGTCGCGATGGTAGTTTTGGTTGGATTGGTAATATAAATTATGCAAATTTACTTAGACAAGATGCTTGGGGTAGAACTAAGGTATTCAGTGGTGACGTAAAAGCATGGAATAATGACCAGCGAGGTATTGAATACCTAGTTAATGGAGATTTTTTCAATTATGGAAACATGGTTGAAACTTATAGTTCTGGGGCAAATACTACTGCTTTTTCAATAGGATATTCAGTATCTCAACAAAGGGATCACTTTAAGTATTGGTATAGCGGATATAAATATTTTAAAATAGTTCCTTAATTAAAAAAGAGTATTCGTTTCTGAGAAGAAATAAATGCTCTTTTTTAAAAGAAAAATATAAAATAATAAAGAATACCCTAATAACAGTACAGTATAATTATTTAAAGGAAGGTGGTTTGATGAAAAATACATTAATCTTTACCCTTCTCCTATCTGTCTGCGTACTACTAGCAGGGTGTAATTCAACAAACTCCTTTTTAACAGATGAAATTTTAGGAATTGGAAAATCTAC
Source organism: Bacillus arachidis (assembly GCF_030285945.1). Lineage (NCBI taxonomy): Bacteria > Bacillati > Bacillota > Bacilli > Caryophanales > Bacillaceae > Bacillus > Bacillus arachidis. Next base: position 7,556 of record NZ_CP127375.1, read on the forward strand.
AGTCCACAATGAAGTAAGGTTTGAACATACAACAGATAAGAAAAAAATAAGAACTATATCCAAAATATTTAATAAAAAAGAGTGGATAACAAATAATTCATTTGATCCAACCGGAAAAGATCCTGATGTTGTTTTTGTAATTAACAAATCTGATGAAGGAAGTCCTTCATTACGTGTGAGTATATTTTATAATGAAGAGGGAGCCGATGTGCTAAACATTAGAGGTGAATATACTTCATTAAATAAAGAAGAAGTAGCTATAATAAGAAAAATAACAGTGTAAATCAAAAGAAACTACCATGCAAATATAATAACATGGGTAGTTTCTTTTGATTTTTTTATTTCCGTTGTTTTTGGTTGTGAGTGCTGGCTGGGGGTTTGGGGGCTAGCCCCCAGGAATTTAACGTAATTGTATATAGTATAAGTGAAATTATTAAGCGATGGATTTAAGCGGTTCGGCAGGTACAATTGCTAGTCTAAGTCGAATAACTTAAATCCTTGTTTTTGGTATGTTCGGCTTGGCGACATGCTATCACCTGCCGAAAAAAGTTTTGCAAGGAGGTAGCATAGCGGACAAGGTGGAGATTTTTGAGCGTTCTTTGCTCAAAAATACTACCTGTTCCTTGCGGAACTTTTAGCCTATATATAAGAGTGATAAGAGAAAAGTGAAGAAAGTCAGTAATATCAAGGGTTTATAAGAGGTAGGGTGTGAATTTTTTTCACACTTAAAAAAACGGAAAATCAAACAAAACTTAAAGATACATTGACTTCTGCTTTCGAATTTTATGTAAATAGGCTATCCATATGGATGGCTTATTTTATTTTTTGCTTAGCGTGGGTTTTTTCCAAAATGCTGGACAAGCATACAAGCATAACTATTAAAATCTTAATAGTATTTATTATAATATTGAAAAGGAGATAGAATATGGGAGACTATAATAAATACTGCAAGTATTATAAAAATAAGTACGATGATCACTATGATGATAAGTACTACAAGTATTACAAAAATGAATGCGGTGATCATTCTATTAAAATAAATGTAGATTGTTGTAAGAAAGATGAAAAAAAAGAAAACGTAAGAGCATCAGCTTTTAGAGCTGTTAACAATGCACCTCAAAATATAGCTGCAAATACACGTACAAAAGTATTATTTCAAATTGAACAATTTGATTTAGCAGGCGAATATAATCCAAATACTTCTACATTTATTCCATCTAAAAATGGAGTTTACAATATAACTGCAACAGTTACTTTTGACACACAACAAGTTGATCGCAGTGCATTTGTCGGTATTCGCGTAAATGGTGTAATAGTTGCAGCAGGTGATAATGATTTCTTCGGTCCATTAACTGGTTTTACAAATATAGTTACTGCTACTACAATCCTTCGTTTAAATGCTGGAGACCAAGTAGATGTAATAGCCCTTTCTTCAGTCGCAGGTACTATTTCTGTAAATAACCCAGCACTTTTGAACTACACTCATTTTGAAGCAGCTAGATTTCCATCCTAAGCAAAAAATTTAAAACTTCTAAGAAAACTGATTATATGAATATAAAATGTATCTAGTATATTATCTTTCTCTTCTTTATTGATACCAATGTATTTATTTAAAAAAACTCTGATCTTTTTAAAATCAGAGTTTTTTATATTAACTACTTTTAATAATTTAAATTACTTATATTCATAAATTGATTTTATTTGAAATAAAATTTTTATCCATGGGTTTCTGTACTCCTTTATTTGTATCGTTTTGAATGTATACTTTTCTTTCTAATTTTAAGGACATTAAGGGTATTGGGATAAGGTTAATGTTTCCGGTAATTTGAATGTAAACAAATATGCAAAAGTTTACTTTCAATAAAAAATAAAAAGCACCTTTTAATGTTTTAAAAGTGCTTTAACTTGATGTTGATGTGAGGGAACCTCAAGTATGTAGAAATTTAAAAAAGTCCCTTAATCATACTAGAGGGACTTTGCTCACACAAATGATCTGCAAATCACTTCATCTTTGATATACAGATCATTTGTATGATAATTTTTATAAATAATTGCGGAATAATGGACTTACATAAATGTTTTTAAAAGTTCTTGAACCATTGGAATTAATCCACCTACAAATTTTAAAACTGCCATTGCGATTTCCATATTATTTCCTCCTCTTTTGTTGCTACTAAGATGTGATTTATCTTTATGCTTTTATTATAGTAAGCGCTTACATTTATAACAATACATTTTTATATGCAATATTGCATATTTATATATTTAGACAAAAATTAGGCCTCTATTAGTCATTTCTAATGGTATTATAGCGAGG